>QKAI01000240.1 GCA_003246505.1 Spirochaetaceae bacterium
GGGAACTGTACACCATACCGTCCAGGAGCCGGTCGAAGGCCCTCTCCCAGCGGTTGTTCTCCCGGGGGGGCAGATGGAGCTTCTCCAGATGCTCCCCGTCCATTCCCCAGAGGACCCCCGTCTCCCGGCAGACCTCGGCCCACTCATCCCCCTCCCTCTCCCCGATGCCGAAGGCCTGGGCGAAGCAGGGATTGCGGAAGAGGCGGAACATCTCCGTCCGGGTGAACCGGGAGGCGGGCAGATCCAGAAGGGAGAGGAATCCCTCGGTAAAGGCGGACTGGGACTGGTTTTTCAGGTCGATGAAGTTATAGGGCAGGGCCCGGTCCTCCTCCCCGAAGAGGGCTTCGATAAAGGGGGCGAATTCATTGATGTCCGGCGCCATCAGGGCGATATCGGTCAGACGGAGGGTCCCATCCTCCGCCAGCAGGGAGAGGACGGCGTTGCGGGCCCCCTCCACCTGGCGCCAGGGCCCGGTGCAGGAGAAGAAACGGACCGAATCGTCCTCCCCCGGTCCGGGGGAGAAGAGATCCCCCGGGGGAAGGGGTTCGAAGCGGTTCTCCCACAGGCTTTTCTGAAGAGCCCCCAGGAGGATGTCCGGATAGCGCCGGTCCTCCTCGGTGCGGAAGGCGCACTCCCGGGGGGGGCTTTCCCTGAAGAATTCCGCCACCCCCTCCATCAGGGAGCAGAGGGGCTCCCACTCCTTCTCCAGGGGTTCGACCCTCTCCCTCTCCCCCAGGAAAACCCGCGAGGGGGTCAGGAGAAAGTGTTCCACCGGCAGATAGCGGGAGAGGTAGGAGAAGAAATTCAGCCCCGCGTCCCCCAGAAAGGAGGATCCGAAGAGGACCACCCGCCCCCCGGGCCCCCGGTAGGGCAGCTCCTTCTCCCTCACGTAGACGAGAATCCGGCTCAGGAGGATGTAGGGGGCCTCCGGCCCGAAGAGTTCCTTCCAGAGGGAGCGCTGCCACTCTTCGTGGGCCCGGGCGTTCCCCCCCAGGCCGATGGAACGGCCCTCCTCCCAGGCGGCGACCAGGTCGAAGCAGTTCATCCCGTAGCGGTAGAAAAGCCCGGCCAGGACATTGGCCATATCGAAGAGGCGGGAGTCGTCGTCGAGAAATTCCAGCAGGAGGTGGTAACGGGGATCCTTCCTCCGGCGTATCTCCTCCAGCTTCTTGTACAGGATGATCTTGAGATTGTCCATGAAGAGGATCTTCCGGGGCTCCGGCCCGTCCTGCCTCCAGGGATGGTCGAAGTATTCCGAAAAGAGACGGATCGCCTGCTCCGGATAGAGAGAATCGAAACCGGCGGAGATACCCCTCCGGTCGGTCAGGCGCAGCTGGAGCCACTCTGCCATGTTCCGGTTCTGCACCACGAACCGGAGGGGCGGGCCGAAGAGTTCCCCCCGCAGGAAGGAGTCCTGCCCCTTCTCCAGGAGGGTTTCCATGCGGTTGCTCTGAAACAGTCCGTATCCCATTATCTCTCCAGATCCCCGGCCAGTTCGGAGAGGGTGACGAATTCGTAACCCAGGGCCTGAACCTGGGGTATCCAGATCTCCAGGACCCGGCGCGTATGGAGGGATTCTCCGAAGTGGCTGAGTATGATGTTCCCGGGCTGGAGATGATCCCAGAGCCAGTCGAGCTGGTTCTCTATGGGTTCCGCGCCGGAATAGCCCCGGACGTCGTTCTCCCACAGGACCGCCGTGTAACCGAGCCGCCGCAGTACGGGAAGAGTGGGATGGGGACCGTCCAGCCTCCCTCCGGAGGGGCGAAGATACTTCGGGGCCTTCCCCGTCAGCCTCCTGATCTCCCTCTCCGTATCCCCGATTTCCCCTTCCTGCTCCTCCTCGGTAAGGAAAGGGAGCAGCTTGTGGCTGTATCCGTGGCTGCAGATCTCGAAACCCATCCGGTCCATCCGGCCTATCCAGTCCGGCCGGGAAGCGATAATCTTCCCGGGAATGAAGACGGTGCAGCGGATCCCCCTCTCCTCCAGGAAATCCAGGAGGGCCTCGTCGGGGACCCAGCCGTCGTCAATGGTGAGGGCGATCTTCTTGCAGTCCCTCCGCCCGTGGCTGATAAGAGCCAAACCGTCATCGTCCCAGAGATTCCGGGACCAGTCCCCGGAGAGGGGAGTGTTCTCCCCGGCACCCAGAAGAACCCCTCCCCAGATAAGGAAGAGGAGGATCGGAGCGATTTTCATAGAAGGGGGAGGAAAAAGGAGTACTGGATGTCGGTGGAGTCGGGATAGTTCTCGTGGCCGAAATCGGGGTAGATGATCATCCTCTTCTCCGCCCGAATGCCGTTATAGGCGGCGAACTGGGTGGAGGGGGGGCAGATGTCGTCCATGAGTCCGGTCACCATGAGGACCTCCCCCTTGATGCGCCGGGCCAGGTGGTGCACGTCGATATACCCCAGGTTGTGAAAGAACTCATCGATCCGCTCGTGCCGGGGATCGAATTTTCTCAGGTAGACCCGGATATCCTCATAGGCCTTCTCCGCCAGATCCATCTCCCAGACCCGGCGGTAATCGCAGAGAAAGGGAAACTGGGAGTAGATTTTATTAATCTGCGGCGAGAGGGCGCCCGCCACCAGGGCCAGGGCTCCCCCCTGGGAACCGCCCGCCGATCCCATGCGGGTTTCGTCGGTCTCCCCGAAGGAGGAGACGATATTGACCAGCTGGGCCGTGTCCAGGAAGATCTTCCGGTAGAGGAGATTCTCCGGCCCCCCGTCCATGCCCCGGGTGATGTGTCCCGACAGGGTGTTTCCCGCCACGCCCCCCAGTTCCTCGCTCTTTCCCCCCTGGCCCCGGCAGTCCATAGCGCAGACGCAGAAGCCCGATGCGGCGTAGGGAAGATAACCGAACCAGTCCCCGGAACTGCCCGAATAGCCGTGCCAGAAAAAGATTACCGGGCAGGGTTTTCCCGTCCCCCTGGGCCTGAGGTATTTCGCGTAGACCCGGGAGCCGTCCAGACCGGAAAAGGTCAGGTCAAAGCACTCCGCCAGAGGGGAAGTGAAGGCGGCGGGCTTCAGTTCCACCCGGGGATCCAGCTCCCCTATCTGTTCCAGTCCCCGGTCCCAGTAGGTATCAAAATCCTTGGGTCGGGGGGTTATTCCGGTGTATTTTTTCAGTTCCCCTAAGGGCATGTCCAGTGCGGGCATCGGCGCCTCCTATTCCATTTCCCCTATTATGAACTCAGAAAGATTCTGGAGCAACCCTTTTTGGTCGGGGAATCGGGGGAAAAGCCCCTCTATCCCTCCCAGGAGGGAGTCCCGCCCGTAGGGGAGACCGGCGAACAGACTCTCCAGTTCCCCGATCAGGTCGGAGTAGAGGGAGTCCGTGTAGACGGTTCCCCTCTGTATGATCCCCTCCCTCACGTCCAGGAGGATCTCCATCTGCCCCAGATCGATCCGGCCCTCCAGGCGATGGGTGAAGGGGGGAGTCCGTCCGTAGAGCCATTCCGGGGACTTGAGCTTTTCGTAGAGGGGGGCGAACCCCTTCTTGCCCTCCATGAGCTCCCGGGTGATAAGGGTTGGCTCCGCGGCGCATCGGAAGGTCTCCTCGAACTCCCGGCGGATTTCGGCGCACAGCCTGTCGTGGGTTATCTCCCGGTTCAGCTCGGCCAGGTTGATGACCCGGCTGCGCACCGATTTGACCCCCTTGGCCTCCAGCTTCCCCGGATGGGGGGTCAGGTAGTTGTTCAGCCGGGTCAAGTCGGAATTGATGAGCAGGGTGCCGTGGTGGAAGGCCCGGTCGTTGAGTTTGCGGAAGGCGCTGCCGGAGAATTTCCTGGGCCCCCCCTCCCCCTCCACGATCATGTCGTTCCGCCCCGAGACCTGGGCCTCCACGCCGAAACGGCCCAGGGCCCGGGATATCATGCCGAAGCCGACCGAAGGGTCGTACACGTCCAGCCCGGCCAGGAAGGTGAAGTTCGTATTGTTCAGGTCGTGGTAAACCGCCCCGCCCCCGGTCTGCCTCCGGGCCAGGTAGACCCGGTCCTTCTCCATCTCCCCGATCCGGCACTCGGTCCAGGGATTCTGGTACCGTCCTATGACCACCGTGTCCCGGTTGCGCCAGAGGAACAGGGTGGGAACGGAGGGATCCATCTCCGTGAAGATCCAGTCCTCCACGGCCAGATTGAACCAGGGTTCGAATTCTTCTGAAAAGAAGAGATTGATTTTGTCCATCTACGCCTCCCTGCGTCCGAGCTGGGAGAGAAGCATCCCCCCCAGCATGAGAAGACATCCCAGGATCTGCCTTCCGGAGAGGATCTCCTTTAGGACCAGGGCTCCGGCGAGGGCGGCGAAGGCCCCCTCCATGGAAAGGATGATGACCGCGTGGGAGGGGGGGGCGTGTTTCTGGGCGATGACCTGCAGGGTGTAGGCCACGCCCACGGAAAGAAGTCCCCCGTAAAGGATGGGTATGGCCGCCCGGCCGATTCCCTGCAGGGAGGGTTCCTCGAAGATCAGGGCTCCCATGAGGGAGAGAAGGGAGCAGAGTATGAACTGGGCGAAGGAGAAAATCAGGGCGTCCAGCTTCGCCGAGGCCCGGCCCACCACGATAATATGGAGGGCCCAGAAAAGGGCGCTTCCCAGGACGATGATATCCCCCCGCCCCATGGTGAAATCCTTGCTCACCGATAGAAAGTAAAGCCCCCCCAGGGCCAGCAGGGCCGCAAGCCAGCGCAAAAGGCCGATTTTCTGCCCCAGGAAATACCCCAGTATCGGCACGAGCACCACGTAGAAGCCGGTTATGAACCCCGCGTTACCCGCGGTGGTGTAGACGATGCCGATCTGCTGAAGGGTGGAGGCGGTGAAGACCACTCCCCCGGCCACAAGGCCGTTGGTCACGTAGGGCATCAGCCTTTTATGCTCCGCCGGGAGGGAGGACCAGCGCAGGGCGATCAGGGGCAAAAGGGAGAGAGGCCCGATGAGAAAACGGACGGCGTTGTAGGTGAAGGGGCCGATATAGTCCATGCCCACCCGCTGGGCCACGAAGGTGGACCCCCAGATGAGGGAGGTCAGAAGGAGGAGCAGATCGTTCCGGAGGATTTGTTTTTTCATGGGCTGATCTTACCCTTTTTGCGGGGGATTGACAACAGAGCGCAGGGTGCGTCCCGGGTCGATGAGCAGGGGGCTCGAAGCGCTGATCCGCTCCCGTCTCTTCTCGATAATCTCGATGAGGAGGCGCACGCAGTTCTCCCCGTCCCGGGCCGTGGGAATGGGAAGGCAGGCGGGCTGCCCCTCCTCCAGGGAGGAGAATTCCGTCCGGTCTATGCCGATGAGCCCCAGGTCGTCGGGCAGGGAGAGTCCGGCCCGGAGCAGGTGCCGGTACAGAATGACCAGGTGGTGGCCCATGGGGGCGTAGAGGGGGAGTCCCTCCCGGGGCAGGCCGAGGAGCCAGGGAAGAAAGTCCTTCTCCCGGGACGGGCCCCTGTACAGGGAGTCTTCGGACAGCCCCATGCCCCTCTCACGGGCCGTTTCCCGGAAGAGTTCGTACCGGTAGGCGCCCAGACCGGAATCCTCAAAGAGGACCGCCCCGGCCCGGTCGTATCCCCGGTCCTCCAGGGTTTTCAGGATCAGAGCGGCCATCTCCTCCTCCCGGTAGAGGTAGCTGTTGTATTCCCGGGCGGGGTTATGCCAGGAGGAACCGTAAAAAAGGAGGGAGACGCCCCGGTCCCCGAAAAGCCGGACCAGGGTTTGGAAGGCGGGGAAGTCCCGGAAGACGATGATGCCCCGGACATCCGGGTAGGTATAGGTCAGGTTGTCCGGCTGTTCCAGAACGAAATTCAGGGGCAGCAGGACCGGGAGGTAAGGGCTGTGGCTCCGGTAGAGGTATTTCTGGGCCCCGTCAAGGAACAGGGCCGATTCCCGGTAGAAGCCGTCCCCGGGGTAGAGGATCAGGATTTTGCGGCTCCTCACCGGGGGGGAGACGAAGGTCCCCTTGCCGTGGAGGGAGTAGATGAGCCCCTTCTTCTCCATGGAATCGAAGGCCCGGATCACCGTGGCGATGGAGTAGCCCCATTTCTCCCGGATCTCCGCGTAGGAGGGGAGAAGATCGTGGGGGGCGTAGCGTTCCTCCCCGATCATGCGGGTGAGTTTCTCCTCCAGAATCCGGTAGCGGTACGTCTTTCCCATGGGCCCCTAATCCTGCATCATGACGAATCCCTGCAGATCGTCCTCCGTTTCCCGGGCGAATTTCTCAAGCCCCCGGTCGGAGATATGGGCGAAGGCCCCCAGGGTGCTGGAGAGGTCCGTATTGATATCCCGGTTGTGCCTCACGTAGGTGGTCTGGTAGAAGGCCAGCTTTTTATCCGGATTGATGCCGATGGCCACCAGGGAGAGGGCCCCGGAGCGGATGAGTCGCAGCTTCCCCATGAGATCCTCCTCGTCCCTCACCTGCCATACCCCCAGG
>QKAI01000484.1 GCA_003246505.1 Spirochaetaceae bacterium
CAGGACCAGGGCCACCCTCTCGTGGCTGTTCAGAATCCTATCGGAAAAATCGCCGAGCCGGATCGCTTCCTGCAGATCCCCATCGGTTAAAGCTATCATGAATCTCCCTCCTGAGACTGTTCGTATTGCAGTTTATAGAGATTAAAATAGATACCGCCCTTGTCTATCAACTCCTGATGGGACCCCTCTTCCAGGAGGACCCCCTTGCCCAGGACCAGAATGCGGTCCGCGTTCCGGATGGTGGAGAGGCGGTGGGCGATGACCAGGGCGGTACGGTCCCTGAGCAGATTGGCCATGCCCTCCTGGATCCAGGTCTCCGTCTGGGTGTCGATGCTGCTGGTGGCTTCGTCCAGGATGACCACGGAGGGGTTGTGGACGAAGATCCGGGCGAAGGAGAGAAGCTGCCGCTGCCCCGCGGAGATGTTGTCCGCCCCCTCGGTCAGGGTCGTGTCCAGTCCGTAGGGGAGTTCCTTCACGAAGTGGTCCGCCCTGACGATCTCAAGGGCCCGGCCTATCTCTTCGTCGCTGATGTCTTTGCCCAGGGCGATGTTCTCCCTCACGGTGCCCGCGAAGAGGGTCACGTCCTGCTGGACCGACTGGATGTGGTTGCGCAGGGAGTGGAGGGAGTAGTCCCTTATGTCCCTTCCGTCCAGGGAGATGGAACCCTCCTGCCGGTCCCAGAACCGGGCCAGCAGATTGGCCACGGTGGTCTTTCCCGCTCCCGTGGTCCCCACGATGGCCAGGGTCTCCCCCGCCTTAACCTGAAAGGAGAGCCCCCGCAGGACCGGCTCGTTCTCCTTGTAGCAGAAGCGCACCCTGTCGAAGGCCAGGTCCCCCTTCACCTCCCCGGGGGCCCAGGTCCCTTCGTCGGGTATCGATTCGTCCCGGTCCATCAGGGCGAAGACCCGCTCCCCCCCGGCCATGGCGGACTGCATCACCGTGATGAGTTCGGTGATGTCCCGGATGGGCTGGTAGAACTGCTCCACCAGATTGATGAAGGCGATCAGGACCCCCAGGGTGACCAGGCCCGAGTTGTGGAGCCCGGTGCCGAAGTAGATGAGGCAGCCCAGGGAGAGGGAGGTGAAAAAACTCACCAGGGGGCGGAACAGGCTGTAGAGGCGCATCTCGTCCATGGAGGCCTTGAAGAGTTCCCCGTTCCTTTCGCCGAAGCCCTCCCGGAACCCCTCGGCCCGGTTGAAGAGCTGCACCACGTCCATGCCCCCCACCGATTCGGAGATGTAGGCGTTGACCCGGGAGGTGTGGTGCTGGTAGGCCCGGTAGACATCGCGCACCCGGTTCCTTATGAAGAGGGTCAGAACGATGACCGGGGGCAGGGTCACCACCACGATCAGGGCCAGGCGGGCGTTCATGATGAAAAGGGTAATGAGGATCCCCGCCATGAGGGCCGCGTCCTTGAGGACGGCCAGGGCCACGGAGGTGAAGAAGTCGTTGATCTTCTCCACGTCGCTGGTGAGCCGGGAGACAAGGGATCCCACCGGGGTGCCCCCCAGGAATTTCATGGACTGGCCGATCAGCCGGTCGAAGAGGTCCCGGCGCATGTCCCTCATCACGTTCTGGCTGGTCAGGGCGGTCAGGTAGACCTGGAAGAACGTGAAAAGCAGGGAGAGGACCAGAAGCGCCAGGTAGAACCATGAGTTCCGGGCGATTCCCGCCAGGCGGGCGGCCTGATCCAGGGCCTTCCCCCCTTCGGGGATGAGGATGTACCGGTCCACGGTTCTCTGTATGATCACCGGGGAGAGCAGGGTGGCGGCGGTGGAGATGATCAGTCCGAAGAGGCCCAGGGCCACCACTCCCTTGTAGGGCTTCAGATAGGCGAGGATCCGCCGGAGGACGCGGGGATTAAAAGCTCCCTTCTCCTCCTCCCGCAATTCGTCCAGAAGGGGTTTAGAGCTCATGGGACACCTCCCCGCTCTCCGCCTCTTCCAACCTCTGCAGGTCGTAAATCTCCCGGTAGAAGCCGGGCCTCTCCTTCAGTTCCTCATGGGTGCCCCGGTCCACGATGCGCCCCTCCTCCATGACAATGATCAGGTCCGCCTTCTGCAGGGTGGTGTACCTGTGGCTTATGATGATGTTCGTCTTGCCCCGGCGCTGCACGTCCAGATGGTTCAGAATGAACTCCTCCGTGCCCGTGTCCACCGCGGAGAGGGAGTCGTCCAGGATCATGATCTCCCGGTCCAGCATGAGGGCCCGGCTCAAGGCGGTGCGCTGCTTCTGCCCCCCCGAAAGGGTGACCCCCTTCTCCCCCACCAGGGTGTCGTACCCGTCGGGGAAACTGTCCAGATCCCGGTCGATGGTGGAGATGCGCGCCGCCTCTTCCACCTCCGCCCGGGAGGCGTCGGGCCGGCCGAAGGCTATGTTCGCCCCGATGGATTCGGAAAAAAGAAAGGTGGACTGGGGCACCAGGGAAAAAGCCCCCCTCAGATCCTCCAGGCGGATCCGGTGGATTTCCCGCCCCCCCAGGAAGATGTTCCCCTCCTCCGACTCCAGGAGCCGGGGCAGAAGCTTGATCAGGGTGGTCTTCCCGCAGCCCGTAGGCCCCAGGATACCCAGGGTCATTCCCTTTTTCAGCTCAATATTGATCTCCTTCAGGACCGGCCTGTCCCCGTCGGGATAGGTGTAGGTCAGATTCCGGATGACCAGGTCCCCCGATACGGGGCCCGGCTCGGAACGGGGATCGTCCCCGATGTCCGGCTCCCTGTCCAGGATGGCGTTGATCCGTTCCAGGGCCACCGCCCCCCTCTGGATCCAGTTGACCACCATGCCCACCCCCATCATGGGCCAGATGAGCATGCCCATGTAGCTCATGAGGGCCACGAAATCCCCCGCCGTGAGGGAACCCTCCAGGACGGCCCGTCCCCCGAAGTATATGAGGAGAAAGGTGATGATCCCGGAGAAGAACATGATGAAGGGGTGGAAGAACCCCCAGATTTTGACCAGGGACATATTCACGGTGCGGTAATTCTCGTTCGCCTCCCCGAAACGGGCCCGGGCGTAGTCCTCCCGCCGGTAGGTCTGGATGAGGCGCAGTCCGGTCAGGCTCTCCTGGACCCGGTCGCTGATGTGGGAGTACCCCGCCTGGACCTGCTTGAACCGCTTCCCCATCCGGGGACCGAAAAAGAGGATCATCACCGTGACCAGGGGCAGGGGGGTGATGAGGATCCAGGTCAGATGGGGATAGTTGCGGAAGAGGATGATGAGGATGAAAAGGGTCATGAAGAGGCCGTCCAGAAAGGCGATGAGGGTCATCCCCGTGGCCATGCGCACCGCGTGCATATCGTTGGTGGCCCGGGCCATGATGTCCCCGGTCTTCATTGTGGAGTAGAAGGACCGGTCCAGGGTCACCAGATGGTCGTAGAGCCTTCCCCTCAGCCCCGCTTCGATCCGGCGGGAGGCCCCTATGATGAAGCGCCGCCACCCGAGCCGGGAGAGGGCGATCCCGAAGGCGGTCCCCAGCATGACGAGCATGATCCGGCCCACTGCGGCCGGATCGGTCTCTCCCCCGGCGATGAGATCGATGGCCCTCTTCATCAGCTGGGGGATGTAGATGACGCCCCCGTTGGTAAGGGCCAGGCAGATGATTCCCGGGATATAGAGGAAGGCGTACTTCCTTATGTAGGGTTTAAGGGTGGCGTACTCTTTAAGCATGAAATAATAATAGACAATTGGAGGACCTAAGGGTAGGGAAAGTTCCAGGAAAATGGGGGGCCTCCCGGTTTTTTTTTCACTTTTCCGGTATAATGGGTTCTGTTACTTTACCGGAGGATAGTGAATATCATGAGAAAATGGCTGTTGCCGCTCCTGCTGGCGGTCGCGCCGGCGCTCTGGGCCCAGATGGGTCCGATCAGGGGAGCCGGGCTGAATATCAACCTGGACAGTACGGTCCTTAGCGACACGGACATAAACGGGGATACCACGTCCGCCTCCTCCACGGTGCTGACCCTTCAGCCGTCGATCCACTTTTTCCGGGACGAGGTGACCGAATTCGTCCCCTTCCTGACCTTTCAGAATACCTGGACGGATAACCCGGACGGCATAACCCGGGACGGGGCCTCCTCCTTTACGGACGGGATCTACCGCCTGGGCCTGGGGGGCGGGGCCTCCCTGCTCTGGCACTTCCTGGAGACCTGGCGCATCGATCTGGTCACCGGGTTGACCGGGGAGATGCTCTTCAGCCTCAATGAGATGGGCAGGAACGCCCCCACCGGGGAGAGCGGGGATCCAAAGATATTCGGCTACGACCTGGACGTCACCGTCCCCCTGGCCATGGACTTCATCCTGACGAAACAGCTGACCCTGCGCATGACCGGGGATCTGATCGGCTGGGGACTCTCCTACGAAAGGGAGAGCGATGAGGACACCGCCGAATCCACCCTGGTGATCAAATCGGCTTTTCCCTTCCTGGTTGACAGCAGCGCCGCCATTTCCATCGCAGCGGTCTACTATTTCGGAATCGAATAATGCCCAGACGCCCCCTCCTCCTGCTTCCCATACTGCTCCTCACTGTTTTTCAGCTTAACGGGGAAACGGGGGCGCCGACTCTCAAGGGAGTGAGCCTGGAATCCCGGTTCTACGGGGCCCTTTATAATGAGAATGACCTGAGCGCCTCCAAGTGGGATGTGACATTCATGCCAACCCTCCACTACCGGACAGAGGGGGACATGGAAATGGCCCCCTATCTGCTGGTGCGCTATCAGAACGAATCCGACCCGGATAGCATAAGGAACAGTAATCCTGAGATTGTTGCCGATCTTAACCGTCTCTCCTTCGGAATGGGCTGCGGTCTCTACTGGAATTTCGTGGACGCCCCCTTTCTGAAGCTCATCTCCGGATTCCGACCCGAGTTCCTGGTGGAGTTCCCCCAATGGGGGGATAATGCCCCCACGGGTATTGATAATATCGATCCAGGCATCGGCGCCCTCGCAGGTTCGGTGTCCCTGCCCCTGGGCTTCGAATTCGGCCCCTGGGGTCCGCTCCGGGTCCGTCTCTGGCTGGAGACGCTCCGCTTCAACGCCCGGTGGGACGAGGAGTACTACCGGGACGACATCATTGACAGGACCATCACCTTCTACGCCGAGTCCCCCTTCTGGTCCGGGGATGCCCGGGGCCTCAGCTTTTCTTTACTTTTCGGACTGTAGCTGCCGAAAAGGATACTATGGTATCGGCGGAACAGCTGAATTCGGAGGGGATCCGTCTCTCCGACGCGGGAAAATACGACAAGGCCCTCTTCGCCTTCACCACGGCCCTGGAACTGGAGCCGGCCAATCCGCGCATCATCTACAACATGGCCCTGGTCTTCATCCGAAAGGGAGACTACGCCACAGCCGGGGAACTTCTGGAACGGGCGGTGGCACTGGAGCCGGATGAGGCGGATTACCACTGCGATCTGGGTCTCTGCCGCTACCGCCTGGGAGACAGGGAGGGGGGCCTGGCCGCCTACGACCGGGCCCTGGAGATCGACCCCACACACAGCACGGCCTGGAACAACCGGGGGGTCTACTTCTTTCAGGGGGAAAGATACGGGGAGGCGGAGGAGTGCTTCCGGACCTCGGTGAATCTGAATCCGGACTGGGAGGACAGCTGGTTCAATCTGCGCGATACCTATGAGATGCTGGGGGACAGGAAGAGATGGAAGGAAGCCAACAACATGTACCGGAAGCTGATGAAATCCGGCCGGAAGAGCTGATAGTAGAAATATACCGTCAGAAGACGGAACGGGCCGAAGCGGGCCTGTCCGGGACCCAGGTCATCATGTCCATGGGTACCTGGAAAAAAATTCGCTCCTACCACTGTTCCCTGGGAATTCTCAGGGGCTCCCTTCCCGATTACATCAACCGGGATACCATCTTCGGCCTGGAAGTGATGATCGACGACCGGGAAGGGGTCAAAGTACTATAATTAGTAATTCGTAATTAGTAATTATGAATTAAGGTCCTACTCGCTGTCGTAATTGATCAGGGTGGTCACGTCGATGCCCTTCAGCTTTTCCCTGTAACCCAGGAAGGGCAGACCGATCACGCCGAAGATATTCTCCACCCGGGCTCCCCCGTCCCGAAGGATGCGGGCGCTCGCCTCCAGGGTCCCCCCCGTGGCCAGCAGGTCGTCGATCAGAAGAATATTGCCCCCCTGGGGCACATCGGCCTGGTGCACTTCGATTTCCGCCTTGCCGTATTCCAGGGAGTAGGCCGCCTTGAGGGTGGTGCCGGGAAGTTTCCCCGCCTTGCGGATGAGGATCAGGGGGATGCCCATCCTCTCGGCGAAGGGGGCGGCGAAGATGAATCCCCGGGATTCCACGCCGGCCACGGCATCGATCCTTTTATCCCCGTACAGCTCCACCATCCTGTTGATACAGTAGGAGAAGGCCTCCGGATTGCCGATCACGCTG
>QKAI01000209.1 GCA_003246505.1 Spirochaetaceae bacterium
TGGTGGACGTAGTGGGGCATGATCGAACCGTTGACCCGGGTGGAGAGGCCCGTTTTGTCTTCCTGCAGGTAGTGGCCGGAGAATTGCAGGCCCTCCCGGCGGCACCATTTGCCGATCTGCCCGGAAAAAGTCTCCTCGAAGCGAAGCGCCAGGCAGTGCCAGTAGCGGAATCGGACTTCCGGGCTCCGGCTTCCGTTAAAATAGAGATAGGGGAGGGTCTCATAGATATCCCCGTACCCCAGGCCGGCGTAGAAGTCCTCCATTCCCCGGGACCAGGGGATCCATCCCCGGTTCGCGGGAAAGCGGGCGTGTCGGTCCGCCAGGCTGGGCTCGTCGGTGAAGATCGCCGGAACGGCGCCGCCGAACTCCCCCTTCAGGTAGGAGGCGTAGTGGCCGTGGGTGGATGCGAGAAAATGCCCGACCGTGTCGGGATTGAGATTGTCCGGCGGGGGGGAGCCGTTGAACCACTCCGATCCCCCGGAAGTTTCGAACCGGACCAGGAGCAGGGTCTCCCCGTCGCGCAGGGGCTCTCCGGGCTCTGTCCTCCGGCAGGAGAGAATGTCATGCCCCTCCACCCGGGCGGCATAGGCGGCCCGGAGGGGCTCCCCTCCGCCCCCCTCTCCGAATCCCCCGGGGCAGACCTCCAGGGTCAGTCCTTTCAGGGCGTACCGGCCCTCCTCCAGGGAGGAGATCCGGCCCCCGCAGCTGCCCGAGGGCCACCGGTCCTCGTCGTAGAGCCAGGCTTCCAGACCCAGCCTCTTCGCCTCGTCCACGGAGTGGCGCACCGCCCCGTCCCACTCTTCCCCCAGATAGGCCGTTTCCAGGCCGTCCCGGGAGTGCATGAGGAATCCCCCCAGCCCGGCTTTGGCGAATTCCCCGATCTGCCGGGAGAGCTCCCCCTTCTCCAGCCGGCCGTTCCAGGCCCAGAAGAGGGTGCTCCGGTTCTCCCGGGGCCCTTCGGCGAACCGGGGGTAAAGGTCTTCAGGATTCAAGGTAGATTCTCCAATAGCAGATCTGCTCCCGTTTTTTCGTGTAGGTCAGTTCCAGGGTCTTCCCGTCCCGGCAGATGATGGCCGGATAGGCGTAATCCCCCGGGCCGTCCTCCAGGACCAGGAGCCGTTCCCAGGAGACCCCCCCGTCGCGGGAGCAGTCCAGTACCAGGGGGGTGCGGGGGCCCTTGTAATAATTGGGAAGATGGTTGACCGGATTGTAGGCGAGGACGAGGGTCCCGTCGGGCATGGACGTCAGGTCTATGCCGCTGTTGTTGTTGGGCAGCCCCGAATCGTAGGCGGGGCACCAGGTCCGCCCCCCGTCATGGGAGTCGCTGCGGAAGATGGCCGAGGAGGTGCTGCGGCAGAGCATGTGCACTCCCCCCTCCCGGTCCTCCCAGAGGGTCGGCTGGATGATGCCCTTGCCCCAGCACCGGTGCTTGTCGTAGGGCTGGTCCACCATCTGGATATTGTAGCCGGAGCGGCGCAGGGGCACGGTCAGGCTCATCTCCCAGGTCTCTCCGTTGTCCCGGGAGATGTCGGCAAAGCAGTCCCAGCACTCTCCCTCCAGGGACGCCGGGGCGAGGATGGTTTTTTTATCGGAGAGGAGGATGGGCTTGTTCTTTACAGGGCCCCTTCCCCCCTGTTCGTCCCCGGGGACCAGCTCGAAGGGCTCGGACCAGGTATGCCCCTCGTCCCGGGAGCGGAGGGCGAAGGTCTTCCATTGCTCGATCGCCGCTCCCACCTTGTAGAAGAGGAGGATGGACTGGTCGGGGCAGCGGAAGAGGACCGGATTCCACAGGGCCACGCCCCGCACGTCCGCCGCCACGGCGGGGTAGGTCCAGCGGCCTTCCCCGTCCCGGCGGCTCATCCAGACGGCCACGTTGCTGTCCTTCTCCCAGCTCCCCCCGAACCAGGCAGCCAGGACCTCCCCTCCGGCGAGGGGCAGGAGGGTGGACGCGTGGGCGCTGTCGGTGGGCCTCTCCTCAAAGGGGACGATTAGTTCTTTCTCATATGACGTTACTCTCATAAACGATCTCCTGATGTGATAAATTGTGTATTCGGAATTCCTTGGGCGAAAGGCCTTCGTATTTATGGAAGAGCCTCAGAAATGTGGCGGAACTGTCTATTCCCACCAGACTGGCGATCTCCCCTATGCGGATATGGGAGTCGCAGAGAAGGGTTTTCGCCTTCTCCATGCGGATCCTGGCCAGATATTCGGAGAGTTTGATCCCCGTTTCCTCCTTGAACAGGCGGGAGAGGTACTTCGCGGTGATATGGAAGTGGTCCGCGATGGAAATGAGGCTCAGCGGTTCCCCGTAGTGCTGGGCGATGTACTCCCTTATCTCCTCCATCCGGCCGCTGCTGTTCCGGGCTTCCTCCCCGCAGCACATCCGCTGTATCTCGAGCAGGCACTTGATCACCTGGGCGGAGAGATAGCGGAGGGAGAGCATGTCCGGCTCCTCGGAAAGCTTCCCGTAGAGGTAACCGTACAGCTCGATGTCCCCGGCCTCCTTCCCGTGCTCCTCCAGGGCCCGGCGGCCTATAAGGAGTATCTGGCGGAAGAATTCGGCCAGCTGATCGCTCTCTATCCCCTGCTTCTCGTTCTTCTCTATCAGGGCGATGAGGTATCCCTCCAGCAGAACCTCCTGGCCGGTCTCCAGATTGTTCAGGATTCCCTTCTGGTCATAGAAGGTGAAGGATACCTTCCGGTTGGGGGGGAGGTCGTCGTAGAACCGCAGGGAGAGGAGGGCCTCCTTCCTGAGGAAGGGCAGGGCCGCCGCGGCCTGCCTGTGGGACAGGGCCAGGCTTTCCATGCCCGCCGCGGGGGATCCGATTCCCACGGCGATCCGGTTAGTCCCCTCCCTGCCGGGCAGGCCCTGCCCCAGGGGGGCGAGGGAGCGGCGGATCCCCTCGGCGCAGGGGATTCCCCCGTCCACGGAGTAAATGATGCCGAACAGGTATCGGCCCAGGGCCACCACGATGAAGCCCCCCTCGTAGTCTATGAGCTTCCCGATCTCATCCGGCCGGAGCAGGTCCCCCTTCCTGTTTTCCGGGTGCACCACGAGGGTGGCGCACAGGTAGGAATCTCCGGAAAAACGAAAATCCTCCCTCAGATAGGCGGCCAGGGAGGGGAGTCGTTCCGGCATTTCCATCCCGTTCATGAGCATTACCAGGGATTGGCTGTTGGTGCTGAGCACGAGATCCTTCTCCTTCTTTTCCCGGCGCGTCTCCCTGTCCATCAGCTCCCTGATGCTCTCCTTGATAAAATCGATCTCGTCCTTTCTCTGGCGGCTGTCCGGAGAGGAGAGGAGGTTCTGCATATCCCTGATCGGATTGTACATATCCCGGGAGAGTACGCCGATGAGGACGATCTCCCCGGCCAGCATGATGATCATGAGGAAACCGCCCACCCCCAGGATGTGGCGGAACACGGAGAGGAAATTCCTTCCCGTCAGGAGGCCGTAGAAGGTCCACCCGGTCAGTTCGTTGCTGGCCCGGAAGATGAAAAGACCCCTCCTCTTCATCAATTCCCCCTCCCCCTCCGCGGGGATGTTATCCCTGTGCGCCCTGGTCGGGCTGGCCAGCAGAAGGCGGTCGCTCTCATCGAAGAGGTAGTATTCGTCCAGATAGGCGTTGCTGGACATGATGATCTGGTTCAGGTAATCCCCGGATACGTTGGTGACGTAAAAGGCCAGACTGCCGAACCGCTTGATCACCGTGACCAGGGGCAGCACCCTTTTGCTTCCCCCCTTTCCCGTGACGGTTGTTTCGGGGAGGACATAACGGCCGGGTCCTGTGAAATGGGTCTGCCAGAAATCCCTGTCGTAGTCGCCGTAGCGGCAGATTTCTGAGAAGAAGAAATCCTTCTCGTAGGTTCCCGCCCCGGCGGCCACGTTCCCGTCCTCCGGGTAAAAGGCGAATTCGTTCACCACCAGGGGGGACAGGGTGCTTTCCGATTTGGCGATGAGCTGCACCACCCTCCATATTTCGCTGTGGTCCTGGATCGTCCTCTGGTTTTCCGGCTTCAGATACATGATGACGTAGGGCTCCTGGAAAAAGGACGCCCCCCCTCCGAAGGCCATATGGATCTGGGACGCCAGGGTGGCGGAGAGGGATTCCAGCTGATTCTGGTTCTGCCCCAGAAACCGGTTCCTGGAATCACGGTAGGAGAACACTCCCGTCCCCAGGACGAATAGTCCCGTAAAAAGGAATACCAGTATGAGCCCCCGCACGATTTTCCGCAGGAAGCTTTTTCTTTTTCTTTCCCTTTCCCTCATGCCCCTCTCCCCTGCCTTTCGAAGGGAACAGCCCCTCCCCGGCGGGAAGGGGCTGTTCGTCCTGTCTATGATCTACAGCCTGTTGTTGGCGTCATTATAGATCTTTTCCAGTTCCCGGGCTCCCATTTCCTCGCATCTTTTGATGACTTTGTCCCAGTTGGCGATGGGTTCCATGCCCAGGATGTACTTGTTGTACTCCTGCTCCAGCATGGTGTTCAGCTCCAGGAGGATGTCCGCGGACCTCTCGCTCTCCTCCACCGTGAGGGAGGGGGCGATGACCGGGGAGTGGTAGGCCTTGTCCCGGGAGACGATGTTCCAGTACTCTTCGGAGACGTCGTCCCAGTTCCCCAGCATCTTCTCTATTTCGAACCAGGTCTTGGTATTGCAGGCGTAGAGGCTGAAGTTGAGCTTCGTGATGCCCAGGTCGGAGTAGATGGCGTAGTAGGAGGAGGGGGTGGCGTCGCGGAACTTCTCCACGTAGTCCATTTTGAATTGGGCCTGCCCGTCCGGGCCGTATTCGAAGCTGTACCCTTCCTTACCGTAATTAGAGATGTCCGAACCCTCCGGGCCGTAGAGCCAGTCGGCGATCTTGATGACCGTGTCTATGTTCTTGCTGCCCGCGTTGACCGCGTAGAACCGGCCCGGGAGCTCCTTGGCGTAGCTGACAGCCCGCCTCTGGCCGAAGCTGTTCTCCGGTATGGGCAGGATCTGGAGCACCGCGTCCCCGTTCCCTTCGATCTTTCTCAGGGCCTTGGTGTAGTTCACCCCGAAGCCGCTGTTGTCCAGGTAGAAGAAGGAACGGCCCGTGGACATCTTGGATTCCAGCTGTTCGCTGGTGGTGGTGGCGAAATCCCTGTCCAGAACGCCCATTTCGTAGGCCCGGTTCAGGTAGGAGAGGACCGCTTTGAATTCGTCGGTGGCGGGGCCGAATACGTATCCCCCCTTATCGAAGTCGTAGTAGATGCCCACCTGCTCGTAGCCGGAGCCGAGCATGTAGCTGGTCGTCTTGAGGAGCTGCTTCGTCCCCTTCCTTCCCGTCCAGGGGATGGAGTCGGGGTAGATCTTCTTCAGGTCGGCCAGGACGGTGAGGAGTTCGTCGAAGGTTTCCGGGGATTTGAGGTTGTGCTTCTTCAGAAGGTCCGTGCGGATGACCGGCCCGAACCCGTTGGCCGCCTCCTCCCTCTGGATGACGGGAAGGACGTAGAGCTCCCCGTCCAGGAGGTATTTCTTCATTTCCGGGTATTCCTGCCAGAACTTATAGAAATTGGGCATGTCCCTTTCGTTCACGTACTGGGACAGGGGCTGGAATATTCCCGAGGGGGCGTAGGTGGCCACGTCCTCCACCTTGATATAGGCGATGTCGGGCCAGTTGTTCGTGGCCAGCAGGATGTTCTTCTTGTCGTCGTAGGTGCTGAAGGGCACGATCTCGTAATCCAGCTTCACCCCGGTCCTCTCGAAGATTTCCTGCTGGGCGGGGGCGTAATTTTTCAGGGGCTGGGTCGCCGAGTCGGAGAGGAGAAGCCGGATGGTGGTGGGCTTGTCCACCAGTTTCCCCGCGGGGTCGAAGCCTTCGCCGGCGGCGGATTCCTGATTCCCCGTCGCCCAGAGTGACATACCGCCGAAGGCCGCGAGGGCCAGTACCAGCATGACTGACAGCAAGTTTGAATTTCTTTTCATCTAAGAAACCTCCATGTTTATATTATCAACCTTTCACGGCGCCTACCATGACTCCCTTGGCGAAATGCTTCTGGAGATAGGGGTAGACCAGCAGGATAGGTATGATCGAAATGATGATGACGGCGTATTTGTAGTTCGTCGCCAGGATGTTGACGTTGGAGGAGATGTCCCCCGTGTCGCTCGTCATGTCCCCGGAAATGACAATGTCCCTCATGAGCACCTGGACGGGGTACTTGGACTGTTCGTTCAGGTAAAGCATGGGGGGGAAGAAGCTGTTCCAGTGGGCCACCGCGTAGAAGAGGGTCATGGTGGCCAGGATGGGCTTGGAGAGGGGCATGATGATCTGCCTTAGAATGCGGATGTCGTTGGCCCCGTCCAGATAGGCCGATTCGGTCAGGGAGAGGGGGATCCCCGTGAAGGAGGAGCGCATCACGATCATGTT
>QKAI01000104.1 GCA_003246505.1 Spirochaetaceae bacterium
CCGCAACCTGACGGGGCTGAATCTGGAGGGGAACCGGATCTGCCGCCTGGACGGTCTGGAGGAGCTTCCCTATCTGACGACCCTCTACCTGGCCCGCAATCTCATAGACGACATAGAGCCCCTCCGGACCCTGACCTCCCTTAAGTCGGTGGACCTCTCCTTCAACGACATAGAGGACATAGGCCCCCTTCTGGATCTGCCGGACCTGGAGTACGCCAACCTGCTGGGCAATCCAATCCGGGACGGGGAGGCCCTGGGCCGGCTGAGGGGGAGGGCTCTGGTGATCGCCGACTGAGTTTATGCTATACTGGGGTCATGATTATCAACAGCGGCAACCGTACCGACATCCCCGCCTTCTTCGGCGACTGGTTCTACAACCGGATCAAAGAGGGGTACGTGCTGGTGCGGAACCCCTATTTTCCCGAACAGATCACCCGCTACACCCTGGATCCTGGTGTGGTGGATATTCTGGCTTTCTGCACCAAGAATCCCCGCCCCATGCTGGACCGCCTGGGGGAGCTGGCTCCCTACCGGAACTTCTGGTTCGTGACCATCACACCCTACGGGAAGGACCTGGAGCCCCACGTGCCCTCCTGGGAATCGGTGGCGGACTCCTTCCGGGAGCTCTCCCGCCGCTACGGCCCCGGGGCGGTGCAGTGGCGCTACGACCCCATCGTGATCACGGAGAAGTACACCCGGGAGTTTCACCGGGAGAGCTTTGAACGGATGGCCGCCGCCCTGGAGGGCCTGACCCGGGTCTGCGTCATCAGTTTTATCGACCTTTATGAAAAGACGAAGAGGAACTTCCCCGGGGTGCGGGAGGTGTCCCGGGAGGACCGGTTGTATCTGGCGGAGGGGATGGCCCGGACCGCGGAAAAGTACGACATGGTCCTCCGGACCTGCATGGAGCATGACGACCTGTCCGGACTGCCGGTGGACAGGAAGGGCTGCATGACGAAGGATGTGCTGGAGGAGGCTCTCTCGGTACGTCTGGAGCCGGGGCGGATCACCCCCAAGCGCAACGGCTGCCCCTGCCTTCTGGGCATAGACATTGGGGAGTACAATACCTGCCTGCACGGCTGTCTCTACTGTTACGCCAATTTCAACCGGGACCTGGTGGTAAGGAATTACAGGAAGCACGATCCCCTCTCCCCCCTGCTTACGGGCAGGCTGGGGGAAGGGGAAACGGTTAAGGAGGCCCGGCAGGAGAGTTTCATCCCCCGCCAGGGCTTTCTTTTCTGAGGCCTAGGAGAAGAGCCGGGAGAAGAGGCCGAAGAGATCCTGCTCCTTGCCGGCGTTCTCGGTGAACTGGCCTATCTCCCGTATCTTGCGGGAGCGGTAGCGGATGAGGCTTTCGGGCTTCTTCTTCTTGAGCACGGCGATATTGGACAGGATGAGCTCCTTGATCATGTTCGCCGTGTAGGCCGGATCGTTCTGAACGCCCCCGGGGGCTTCGGGAATGATACCGTGGATGATGCCGAACTCAAAGAGGTCCTTGGCGGTCATTTTCATGATGTCCGCCGCCTCCTTGGCCTTGTTGCTGTCCCTGAGGAGAATCGAGGCGAACCCCTCCGGGGAGATGACCGAGTAGATGGAATTCTCCAGCATGTAGAGCTTGTCCCCCACCCCGATGCCCAGGGCTCCCCCCGATCCGCCCTCGCCGATGACGAAGCAGATGATGGGCACCTTGAGAAGGGAAAAGTGCTTCAGGTTCTGGGCGATGGCCTCCCCGATGCCCCGGGCCTCCGCCTCCGGACCGGGATAGGCGCCGGAGGTGTCGATCAGGGTGACGATGGGCCGGTGGAATTTCTCCGCCTGCTTGGCCAGGCGCAGGGCCTTGCGGTAGCCCTCCGGGCCTCCCATGCCGTAGTTGCGGTAGAGGTTCTCCTTCAGGTTGGAACCCTTCTGGTTGCCTATGAAGGTGATGGCCTGCCCGTCTATGGTGCCGATTCCCCCGATGAGGGCGGGGTCGTCCTTGAAATAGCGGTCCCCGTGGAGTTCAATGAATTCGTCGCAGATCAGGTTGATGAATTCCAGGGCTCCCGGGCGGTCCAGCCGGCGGGCCAGCTGCACCTTCTCCCAGGTGGGGGAGTTTTTGCCCACGTTGAGCATGGCCTCGATTTCGGAAAGGCTCTTGTTGATGTCCAGGTTATTTTTGCCGGCAAGATCTTTCAATTCTTCCAGCTTGTTTTTCAGTTCGTCCACGGTTACGCTCCTGTATGGGTTCTGAGGAGGAAGGAAAGGGTCTTCTTGAGCTCCTTCCGGGGAACGATCTTATCCACGAACCCCTTTTCCTGCTGGAATTCGGCGCTCTGGAATCCGGCGGGAAGCTTCTTGTTGATGGTCCCTTCGATGACCCGGGGACCGGCGAAGCCGATCAGGGCCCCCGGTTCGGCTATGGCCACGTCGCCGAGCATGGCGAAGGAGGCGGTCACCCCCCCCGTGGTGGGATGGGTCAGGACGATGAAGAAGGGAATGCCCAGGTCGTCCAGCAGGGCGGCGGCGTTGGCCGTCTTGGCCATCTGCATGAGGGAGAAGATCCCCTCCTGCATGCGGGCGCCGCCGGAGGCCGTGAAAATGATCACCGGCTTGTTCGTGTCCGCCCCGTGGAGCATGGCCCGGGTGATCTTCTCGCCCACCACGGAGCCCATGCTGCCCCCCATGAACTGGAAGGACATGACCCCGAGGACGCACTCCCGGCCGTCGATCTTCGCCGTGCCGGTCACCACCGCGTCGGAGAGATCCGACTTTTTCTGGGCTTCGCTTATCTTGTCTTCGTATCCCTCCAGGGAGAGGGGGTTCTTGCTGACCAGGTCCTGATCCATCTCCGTAAAGGAGCCCTCATCGGCGATGAGGTGGATCCGGGCCGCCGCGGGCATGCGGAAGTGATAGCCGCATCCCCGGCAAACCTGGTAATGTTCGATCATGGCCTCCTGGGTCATGACCGTCAGGCAGCGGGGGCACTCGGTCTCCGCCACCTGGGCATAGGGTTTCTTCAGATCTACCATGGGTTTCTCCTTTATTTCTTAATGATCTGCCCGTGCAGGGAGGTATCGAAATTCCCCGAACGGAAGGGTCGGCAGGAGAGGAGGGTTATCTGTTCCGCCCTGTTTGTTTCCAGCCCCTCCAGTTCCATCTCCTTCAGCACCCGGATCATGCGGTCGATGCCCTCGTTCCGGTTCCGCGCCTGAATGAGGACCTTGGCGATCATGGAGTCGTAGTAGGGGGGAACGAAGTAACCGGAGAAAATATGGGTATCCACCCGGACCGAGGGGCCCAGGGGGGGAACGAAGCTCGTAATGCGTCCGGCGCCCCGGGCGTTGATCCGCGCCTCCAGGGCATACCCGTGGATATGGATGTCCGCCTGGGTGATCTCCATGACTCCGGTGGTACAGGCCAGGATCTGCTGGCGGATGATGTCCACCCCGGTCATGAGTTCGGTGACCGTATGCTCCACCTGGACCCGGGCGTTGACCTCCATGAAGAAGAACTCCCCCCCCTCCACGAGGAACTCGATGGTCCCCGCGCCGGTATAGCCGATGTTTCTGAAGAGGGTGACCGAAGCCTCCTCCATCCGGGCCCGCATTTTGTCGGTGAGGATGGTGGAGGGGGACTCCTCCAGAAGCTTCTGGTGGTTCTTCTGGACGGAACAATCCCTTTCCCCCAGGTAGATCACGTTGTCCTTCCCGTCGGCCAGGAGCTGGACCTCCACGTGGCGGGGCTTCTGCATGTATTTTTCCATGTACAGGGTGGGGTCGCCGAAGTTGTTCTTCGCCTCCTGGCTGGCAATGGGGAAGGCCGATTTGAGCTCCTCCACGCTGTTGACGATGCGCATGCCCTTGCCGCCGCCCCCCGAAGCGGCCTTGACGATGAGGGGAAAGCCCATCTCACCGGCCAGATCCACCGCCTTGGCCACCGACTCCACCGCCCCGTCGCTTCCGGGGATGAGGGGCAGCCCCGCCTCCCGGGCGGTCTTCTTGGCCATGACCTTGTCCCCGAGCATACGGGTGACCCGGGGGTGGGGACCGATGAATATCAAGCCCGCTTCCAGGGCCATCTCGGCGAAATCCGCGTTTTCCGAAAGGAAACCCACCCCGGGATGAATCGCATCGCATCCCGTGGCCAGGGCCGTTCCGATGAGGCTCTCTTTCTTAAGGTAACTTTCCGATGAGGGGGCCGGCCCGATACAGACCGCCCTGTCCGCCATTTTCACGGGGAGGGAGGCCTCGTCCGCCTGGGAATAGACCACCACCGTCTCGATGTTCATTTCGCGGCAGGTTCGGATTATTCTAACGGCGATCTCCCCTCTGTTTGCAATCAGAAGGCGCTTGATCATAGGCGTTTTACCCGAAAGAGGGGAGTTCCGAACTCGGCCAGGGTGCCCGAATCGATGAGCACTTCCAGAATTTCGCAGTCAAATTCCGCTTCCAGTTCGTTCATGATCTTCATGGCTTCCAGAATGCACAGGGTGTCGCCGGCCTTGACCTTGTCCCCGGCCTTCACGAAGGAGGGGGCGTCCGGAGCGGGCTGGCGGTAGAAGGTGCCCACCAGGGGCGCGGAAATGATCTCTCCCTCATGGGAGACGGGAGCTGCCGCAGCGGCGGCAACTGGTGCGGCGGCGTGGGGGGCGGAAACCGGGATCGGTGCGGGGGAGGCATAGGCCTCCTTCTTTAATATAATGAGCTGTTCATCGAACTCGAGAGTCAGTTCGCTCATCCCGGATTTTTCGAATTTCTCCATTAATTCAAACAGGTCTTCCTTATCCTTTATAAAACCATTCGACACGGGAGATACTCCTTTGTTTCAAAAATTCAATCGCATTTTCTAATATATCGCTATTGGGCGAATCTGTCAATATTGACAAAAATCAGATAATTGTAAATAATGACAAACATGAATGCTTACATCAGTTCATTGGGGCGTTACGTCCCGGAGAAGAGAGTCTCCAACGACGAGTTGGCCAGGACCCTCGATACCAGTGATGAATGGATCCGGTCCCACACGGGAATCGGAAATCGGCATATCTCCTCCGATCAGGAAACGACCTCCTACATGGGTTACAAGGCCGCTCAGGAAGCCCTGGACAAGAGGGGCCTCTCCGCAGAGGATATCGACATGATCCTGGTTTCCACCATTACGGCGGATTACCACGAAATGCCCGGGACCTCCTGCCTTATCCAGGATATGCTGGGGAACGGGGTCTGCGGCGCCATGGACATCAAGGCGGCCTGTTCCGGCTTCGTCTACGGCCTGGAGCTGGGCAAGGGCCTTATTAATAACGGCACCGCCTCCAGAATTCTCGTCATCGGGACGGAACGCCTCTCCCGGGTCCTGGACTGGACCAACAGAAACAACTGCATCCTCTTCGGCGACGGGGCGGGAGCGGTGATCCTGGAAGCGGGCGAAGGCGCCCCCCGGGGCATCATGAACTCCATCCTGCGGGCGGAGGGCTCCGGTTCGGACGCCCTGACCCACCCCCGGGGCGGCACAAGCAACCCCTTCATTGAGGGTGAAACAGTGGGCAACGACCACTATCTCCAGATGGACGGGCGCCGGGTTTACGAATTCGCCGTCCGGGCCAACACGGTCATTCTCAAGGACCTGATGGATAAAAACGGCCTGACCGTTGAGGACATCGACTGGATCGTCCCCCACCAGGCGAACCGCCGCATCATTGAAGCGGCGGCGAAGAGGGATAGGATCCCCCTGGAAAAATTCTATCTGAACATGGAAGAATTCGCCAATACCTCCGGAGCCTCGATTCCCCTGGCCCTCGCCGACATGGAGAGCAAGGGTCTTTTGAAACAGGGCCAGAAGATATTGACGGTGGGATTCGGCGCCGGGCTGACCTACGGCGGAAACTATATCATCTGGTAACAACAAGGAGAGGCAATCATGCTGCTTAAGGACAAGAGAGTATTTGTAACCGGCGGATCCCGGGGTATCGGGAAAGCCATTGTCACCGCCTGTCTGGAAGAGGGGGCCCACGTCTCCTACCTGAGTACGAAGGAGAGCCCCTTTCACGGGGAGATGGAAGAAATAGCCAACCGGATGGGAACCGGCCTCAAATGGTACCAGGGCAATGTGACCGACGAAGAGGGCATCGTCAGGATCCTTGACGAGGTGACGAAGGAGGGCCTGGACATCGTGGTTAACAACGCGGGTATCGAAAGGGACGGGCTGGTCTTCCGCATGGGCACGGACCAGTGGAAGGAGGTCCTGGACGTGAATCTGACCGGCGCCTTTCTGGTCGCCCGGGAGGCTTCCCGCTTCATGATCCGCCAGAGGTCCGGTTCCATCATCAATATGGCCTCCGTCATCGGCCTCATCGGCAATGAGGGGCAGACCAATTACGCCGCCAGCAAGGCGGGGCTCATCGG
>QKAI01000393.1 GCA_003246505.1 Spirochaetaceae bacterium
AAGGCGAATCAGGCCTATCCCCCTCTGCAGGAACTGAAAAGGAGAACGGAAGCAAGTCTTGGCCTATAAGAAAATTGTACTTATTCTACTGCTGCTTTTCTCCGGGGCTCACCTTTTCGGACAGGTTGATTTCTACTGGGAGAATGAAAAAACTCTCTCCCGGGGAAACGCCCGATTCCCCCAGGTCGTGGCCACAGAAGAGGAGATGGTGGCGGTATGGCAGGAATTCGATGAGAACCGGGGGACGGTTACCTTTTACACTATCTCCTCCCCCGATGGCATCGCTTGGTCCTCCCCGGCGGCGGTGACCGATCCGGTGGATTATTACTGGGAAGACCAGGTCTCCCTCTTCTCCCTTCTGGCCACGGCCTCCGGAGATTTCTACCTCGCCTTCCATGAGAGCGAAAGGAATATAGCCGTTTACGAAAGGACGGGGGGTGACCCGGCATTCCGGAGGCAGGGGGAGATCTCCTCCTCCACAACCAATCTGGCCCCCCGCCTCTTCGAGAGGGGCGACGGCGGCCTTATCCTCTTCAGCACCCGAAGCTCCTTCGCTGATCTTGCCGTGGGAACCGGCTCGGATCTCCAGATAACCTACTCCGAATGGGACGGCTCCCTCTGGACCGATCCGCAGGTTTTCGTAAACAGGGAGGATCTGAACTGGAACTTCCTGCCCGATTTCCACTCCTGGCAGGGCAGGGACTACGTGGTCTTCCAGTCCCTTTTCACCGGGACCCGCATCACCTGGCAGATCTATATGCAGATCCGTGAATCGGGAAGCCGGGAGTGGTCCGAACCGATCCTCATCACCGATAGGGACGAGATGTACGACGGGGTGACGCAGGGGGCGGTCTTCTGGGATAACCAGAGGCCGGAGATAACCTCCGACAGCCGGGGCCTGGTCCTCACCTGGGAGCGGCACTTCTCCCAGCTCTCCCCGCAGATCTATACGGCCCGTCTGGACGGGGAAGGCCGGGCGGAGGGGAATTTCACCCCCGTGACCACGGGATACCGGTACAATGCGGCCCCCCGCTATTTCGAATACAGGGGGGAGAATTACGTCCTCTGGTTCGACAACCGGGACGGTAACCAGGTGGTCATGACCGATCTGAAAACCTCCTACCTGGGGGGGGACCGGATGAGCCGGACCCAGGGGAACTCCTCCTACGGCATCCCGATCCTGTTCAAGAACGATCTTTATCTTTTTTGGGAAAACCAGCTTTCCGACCGGAACCGTCTCATCATGCTGGCCCCGGACAAATCGGTCGACCAGCCCCGGATCAGTCCGGTTTCCTTTGTCCTGGGCGAGAGAAACGCGAAAAGCCTGGTGACCTTCAACTGGACCGAACCCACCGATTCCTCCGGTATCGAAGGATACCGCCTGGGCTGGGACCGGAATCCCGATACGGATCCCTCCGCCGGTGAGGACAGGCTGATCTTCAAGCCCCGGATGACTACCTTCTCCGCCGACGAGGACGGGGTCTGGTACATCCACATCAGCGTCAGGGACAACGCGGGCAACTGGTCCGTTCCCCTCCATGTCCCCTATTTCCGGGACACCACGCCGCCCCGACCCATCGTCTTCATCCGTCCTTCCACGGATGCCTTCGGAGCCCTGGATTCCAACTCCCCCGTACTGGCCTGGGCGAGTCCCCCCGACGAGGATCTGGCGGGATACTCCTACAATCTGGTCTATCTGGGGGAGAACCCCTTTGAAATCGGGGAATTCGATACCCCCGCCTACGATCCCCCCGCCCGGGTCATGACCACGGACCGGGCGGTCAAACTGGCCAACCGGGATAACGGCTACTGGCTCCTGGCCGTGGGTTCCCTGGACAAAACGGGAAACATGGGCGCCATAGAGACGCTCCGCTTCTACATGAACAAGTACGTACCCGTCACCTATATCAGCTGGGTGGGCTCCTCGAAGAACCGGGAAGAGAGCATCGTCCTGGATATCCGGGGCCGGGGCTTCTCCGAGAACGGCCGCGTCGTGCGGGTCCTCGTGGACCGGGACGGCCGGGCTCCCTGGGATTACGAATACTTCCTGAACGAGGATTATACGGTTCCCACGGACCGGCGGATCACCGGCCCGATTATAGACGACATGCGGGAAGGGGTATACTATATCGGGGTGGAGCATCCCCTCCGGGGCATCGTGTTCGCCCAGAACCGGATCAAGCTGGATTCCACGGGGAACGTGAAATTCGGCGATTTCACCAGGGGATTTTCCATGGATTGGACTCTGATCCGGGACCGGGCGCTCCGGGTGGCCCTGAACCGGGTCGTCTTCTACCTGCTGATACTGTTCCTGGCGGCGCTCATCGTCCTCCTGGCGGCCCGCTCCGTCCAGCTGTGGCGCGAGAGTCGGGACATGGAGATAAACGCCAGGGCCCTGGTCAAGGGAACCCTCATGGCGACGGAACTTATGGAAGAAAGGATAAGCACTATGAAAAGACAGGGTGTCGGATTACGGGTTAAGTTTACCCTGGCCTTCCTGGCCCTGGTTGTCTCCATCGTCCTCCTGGTGGCGCTGGTATTGGGGAATTACATGATCACCACCCAGCAGATCTCCCTGGGGGACGAGCTGGAGAAGCGGAGCAAGATGATGGTCGATACCCTGGCCGCCGGGGCGGAGAGCAACCTCCCCCTGGGCAACCGCATCGAGCTGAGCCTGTTGCCCCGGCAGATTTCCGCCATGGAGGAGGCCCTGAGCACAACTATAACGGGCAAGGGCTTCAGCGATCCGGACCATTATAACTATATCTGGGCCTCCAACCGGGAGGATATCGATCTTTATCAGGCCCTGCCCGGGAGTTACGGCCAGCGGGATTACAGCCGCATTATCTCCGCCCTCTCCGAGGAGGAGCAGGCCCTGTTCCGTCAGTTCTACCCCGAAGGGGAGGGGGATTCTCCCCTGAACGGGGAGATGCTGCCCCGTTCGGCGGAACTGACCGCCATCCTCCTGGAGAAGGAGATTTTCAAGCCCTTCTCCGTGGGCAACACGGCCTATTGGGACACCATAGAGCCCAGTCTGGCGGAGGTGGAGGCCCGGATCAACAGGGAGGCCGCCGCCAGCGTGTCCGACATGGTGCGGGACTATAACCAGCTGAATACGGAGGCCACCACCCTGCTGCTCCGGGGAGGCTCCCGGGAAAAGATCGACGAGATAAGCGAAACGATCAATCTGCTCCAGCGGCAGATCAACGAATCCCTCAGGGAGATCACCGACGGGATAGGCGTCCTGAGCGATCCCCCCTTCAATCCGGAGGAGCTGCTCCTCCTGGGGCCGACGGAACGGGTTTACACCTTCTACAAGCCCCTCATCTACCAGGAAAAGGGTTCGGAGACCTACTTCAGGGGCGCCATAAGGCTCAAGGTGACCGTGGATCCCCTCATCAATCAGATCGTGCAGACCCGGAAGAACATCATCTACATTACCGTGCTGACCATCGTCATAGCCATCGCCGCCTCCATCTTCGGGGCGGTGCTCCTGGCTTCCACCATGATCCGGCCCATCCGACAGCTGGCCGCCCACGTCCAGGTCATACGGGATACGGAGGATAAGTCCCTCCTCAAAAATCAGCTTATCGAGATAAGATCCCGGGACGAGCTGGCCGATCTGGGCAAGACCATCAACCAGATGACCCTGCAGCTTGCCAAGGCCGCCGAGGCGAGCAAGGAGCTCACCGTGGGAAAGGACATCCAGAAGTCCTTCATCCCCCTGGAGGAGCGCATGGTGGGCGACTCGAAGCGCAAGCTGACCACCGGCTCCAAGACCGATGGGAACCTGAGCTTCTTCGGATACTACGAAGGGGCCAAGGGCGTTTCGGGGGACTACTTTGATTACCGCAAGCTGGACGACGAGCACTACGCGGTCATCAAGTGCGACATCGCGGGAAAGGGGGTTTCCGCCTCCCTCATCATGGTAGAGGTGGCCACCATCTTCGTCAGTTTCTGCCGGGACATGGAGCCCCGGAAGGGCATCAACCTGCCACCGCTGCTTTACAACATCAACGATCTGCTCCTGGAAGTGGGATTCCAGGGCCGTTTCGCCGCCTTCTCCATGATGGTGGTCAATGAGAAGACCGGAAACTGCGTGCTGACCCATGCGGGGGACAAATACTTCCATATCTACGACAGCACGGAGAAGCGGATGAAGGAGATAGAGATGAGCGAAGCCCCCGCGGCGGGACAGATCGACTCCTTCCTGGTGGAGATGAAGAACGGCTACCAGCAGCAGAACTACCGCCTCAAGACGGGGGACATCATCTTCATGTTCACCGACGGCATCGAAGAGGACCAGAGGTTCTTCCGCAACGATGACTTCGAACTGATCACCTGCGACGGTTCCTGCCACAGCCAGGTTCCGGAGGGGAAGAAGATCAACCATCAGGAGGGGGAGGGCTTCGAGGAGTTCGGCATTCCCCGCATCCACGACATCATCCCCCAGGTCCTGAACCGGGGCCGGTACGAAATGGTCAAGTACCATAACCCGGACAGGGATCTGCCGATTCAGTTCGATTTCTCCACCTGCAGGGGAACCGTGGAGGAGGCGGTGACCGCCCTGGTCTCCCTTAACAAGATCTTTCGCCTCCACCCCTACCACCGGGCCCCGGCGGACAGCGTCATCCAGGTGGACCGGAAGATCGACCAGTTCCTTAAGGAGCATTTCGTCCAGTACCGGGATTACTTCAAGCATCCGGAGGAGAAGGCGGAGTTTCCCGAGTACATCTATTTCCGGCACCTCTCCGAGGATGTCCAGTTCGACGATTTGACCATTCTGGCCGTGGAGAAGCACTGATGGCCCGTTCCTTCTACTGCAACCACTGCGGGAAAAAAGTGGCCCGGGACGCCCTCAGGTGTCCCTCCTGCGGGCGGTATTTCGGGGCGGTCCTCTGCCCCCGGTGCGGTTATTCCGGAGGGGAGGGGGAATTCGTCTCCGGCTGCCCCTCCTGCGGCTATCTGGGGGACCGGACCGAAAGGGACGGTTCCTCCCCTTCCGGGAAGAAAAAGGAGCGTCCCCTCCTGGACCTGCCCCCCGCTTTTTTCGTTGTGGGAATCGTCCTTCTCTCGGGACTGCTGATATTTCTGATAAAACTATGGTTCTGAACCCTTTATCACCGGCAAAAGGAGCCGACAATAAAAGGATGAGGCGAATCCTATCCCTATCCCTTTTTCTGATACTCCTGTCCCCCCTTTCCTCCCAGGAGGGCGAATCGCCGCCGGCGGAGGAGGGGAGCTACGAAACGGTCCGGGGGGAGTACCGCTCCCTGACCCTGGGCATGGGGGTGGAGGAGGCGAAGGACGCCCTGAAAAGTGACAGCTACTTCGCCTACCGGGGCGATGTGGACGTGACCATGTTCAACAATCCCAACGAAAACATCATCGACTGCCGGGGAACGGGATTCATCGACCGGGCCTGGCTTCAGTTCCGGGAGGGAAAGCTCTTCATCATCGTGCTGCAGATGGATCCCCAGCGGATAGACTACTTTACCATCTACTCCCAGCTGACCGGAAAATACGGGGAACCCGCCGACATGACCCCCCAGTATGCCGCCTGGTACTCGGAGGATACGATCCTCTCCCTGGAGTATCCCCTGACCGTCAAATATCTGGACCGGATCTCCTTCGAGGCCTCCCTTGAGGAGAGCCGGGTCCGGGAGAGCTTCCGGGAAACCTCCCGGAAGGATTTCGCCGGGGAGTTCTAGGGGAGACTATGAAAAGACTGACCTTTTACCTGTTCGTCCTGATCCTGATACCCGCCTGCTCCTCCCAGGGGCTGAAAGAGACGGAGATGAAGCTCAAGGGCCATACCCTGACCGTGGAGTTGGCCCGAACGGCGACGGAGAGGCAGACGGGGCTGATGAACCGGGAAAGCCTGGCCACGGACCGGGGCATGCTCTTTATCTTCCCGGGGGAGGAGCCCCGTTCCTTCTGGATGAAGAACACCCTGATCCCCCTCTCCATCGCCTTTATGGACCGGGAGGGGGTCATTCTCAATATTCAGGACATGGAACCCCTTGACCTGACCCCGGTCCCCTCGGAGGGACCGGCCATGTACGCCCTGGAGGTGAACCGGGGCCTCTTCCATGAGTGGGGCGTCCGTCCCGGCTATCGGGTCGTCCTGCCTCCCGATGCCCGGGAATAGGGGGCCCCCTGTTTAGCGAGGAGATCCGCTTCCAGTATCCCTGGCGGAGCTATCAGCAGAGGGTCCTGGACGATATCGAGGGGCACCTGGCGGACAGCCGGCTCCATATCATCGCCCCCCCCGGTTCGGGCAAGACCGTACTCGGCCTGGAAGTGGTGAGGCGTCTGAACCGGCCGACCCTGATCCTCTCTCCCACCCTGACCATCAGGAACCAGTGGATAGACCGGTTCCGCCATCTCTTCGGGGGGGGAAATCTCCCTTCCCTCTCCCTGAGTCTGAAGGATCCCGCCTTCCTCACCTCCTCCACCTATCAGTCCCTCCACTCCTGCTTCTCAAAGGGGGAGGAGGGGGAGGAGAGCGATGACAGGGTGGAAACGGAGGGGGTGGAGACCGGCTTCGATCTGGCCCGGGCCCTGTCCGGAGCGGGCATCGCCGTACTGGTCCTGGATGAGGCCCACCATCTGAAGGCGGAGTGGTGGAAGAGCCTTACCGCCCTGACGGGGATGCTGGACAATCCGGTCATCATCTCCCTGACCGCGACTCCCCCCTATGACAGCTCCGCCGCGGAGTGGGCCCGATACAGGGAGCTCTGCGGCCCCATAGACGGGGAGATCCCCGTGCCGGAACTGGTGAGGGAGAAGGATCTCTGCCCCCATCAGGACCTCGTCTACCTCTCCGGCCCCACCGGGGAGGAGTCCCGGCGGATCAACGGCTTCTATGACGGGGCGGAGCGTCAGAAAGAGCGGATCCTCCGGGACGAAGCCTTTCTTGACCTCCTGAGAAGCCATCCGGTCCTTTCCGATCCCGACTCCCAGGGGGAGATGATCTTCGACAATATGGAGTACTGCTCCTCCCTCATCGTCTTTCTGAACCATCGGGGGGATGGATCGGGGGAGAGGCTCAGGAAATTCCTGGGCCTGGAGAAAAAAAGAATTCCCCCCCTGGACGGGGGATGGTTCGAATGCCTGATGACAAACATCCTTTTCCGCGATCCCCAGACAAGGGAGCATCCCCTCGTCAGGGAGATTCTCAGGGATTTCCGCAATGCCGGTCTCACGGAGAAAAGGAAAGTCCGGATCTCCCGGCGGGAGGAGATCGACCGGCTCATAGCCGGCAGCGGCTCCAAATTCGAAAGCATCCGGCAGATCATCGACCACGAATTCGGTTTCCTCGGGGACAGGCTGCGCCTGGTGGTGCTGACCGATTTTGTGCGCAGGGAGTTCCTTGCCGGCGGTGAGGAGAGCCCCCGTTTCGGCGTCGTACCGATTTTCAACCACCTTCTGAACCGCAACCATCTCTCCCGTTTCGATTACTCCGGGAGAATCGCCCTTCTGTGCGGCAGCCTGGCGGTCATCCCCGGGGACGTGAGGGAGGAATATGCCGCCCTGGCAGAGACCTACGCCCCCGGGGCGGGGAAGGATCTGTTCCGGAGCATCCGGTCCCGGGACAATTTCTTCGAAGTCCCCACGGGGGGCAAAACCCCCTTTGTGAAAATCATGACGGAACTCTTCGCCCGGGGGAGAATCAACGTCATAGTGGGGACGAAATCCCTCCTGGGGGAGGGGTGGGACTGCCCGGAGATCAATTCCCTCGTCCTGGCGACCTTCGTCGGCTCCTACATGCTCTCCAACCAGATGCGGGGCCGGGCTATCCGGTCCCAAAAAGGGGATCCCCTCAAGACATCCAATATCTGGCACCTCCTGTGCCTGGATTCCCGCAATCCCTCGAACAACGGGGATTATCAGATGCTGACCAACCGGTTCCGCTGCTTCATCGGTCCCCATGTCTCCGAGGATCTTCTGATCAGCGGACTGGACCGGCTGGGCCTTTCCTCCATCCTGGCCGACGGAGAGGAGAGGGACCGCTTCAACGAAGGGATGGTCGCCCTGGCCGGGGACAGGGAGGGGCTGCGGGAGAAGTGGGAGCGGTCGGCCGGTTCCGGTTCCGGGGGAACCCTGGTCAGGGAGATCAGGACAGGGAAGGGGAACCTGAAAAGAAGCCTCATCTTCCAGAATACCCTGCGCTATGCCCTCCTGGACGTGGCCACCGGCGGAGCCTACGCCACGGTGACACTCATGAGGGCCCTGATCAGGGGAGCCCGGTCGGCCCATATCTCCGGGGAGAGGCTGCTCTCCCTCCTCGCTCTGGCCCTTTTGGCCGGCATGGTCTCACTCCTTCCCGGTACGGTGAGGGTACTGGTTCTGGCCCTGAAGCACGGCCCCCTTCCCTCCAGTTTCCGTCAGATGGGATTGGCGGTCCTGCACAGCATGGAAGAGCTGGATATGATCGATGATCCGGAGGGGGTAGTCCTGGAGACGGGCATAAGCCGGGAGGGGACCCTCTCCTGCTCCCTGAAAAACAGCACCCCCTATGCTCAGTCGGTTTTTCTCAAATCCCTGGAGGAACTGCTGGGAGGAATCGACAATCCGCGGTATCTTATCACCAGGCGGGGCCGGTTTCTGGGAAGCACCCTGGATTACCATGGGGTTCCCTCTCTCTTCGCCGGAAAAAAGGATCGGGCCGAACTGTTCCTGCGCCACTGGAACAGGCATATGGGGAAATCGGAACTGATCTATACGAGGAACAGGGAGGGGCGGGCCCTTCTGCTCCGGGCCAGAACCGACTCCCTCTCCGCCGGATTTATCGAAGAGTCGGATATGGTGGACTGCTGGAAAAAATGAACCGGAAACCCCTTGCCATTAATCCTCTTCCTGCTTAAAAATAATCATTCCATGGGAGATTGCTATGAAAAAGACTGAACTGTTACCGCTTGGGATATTCCTTATTTTCCTCGGATGCGCATCGGCACCGTCCACTGTTGCCCCCGTTGCGGAGGAGCCGGAAAGAGAACTCTCCTGTTTCGCCGTAATGAACACCGTCCCCGGTACCCCGATAGAAAGCGTGGGAGAGGGGACTCTGCGCTTGGATTACGGGAATCTGCCCGATGATTTCACCCTGCCCCTGATTTATTCCGTTGAACATGAGTACTATTATGAAGGGAAAACTCTCACCAGTCGTTTCGAGCTGATTTACGACGGCATAGCCGATCCTTCCGTTGCGGTTCAGGTCTCCCGGAAAGACAGGATCGGAATCGCCGCAGGGGAGAAGGTTACTCTGTGCGCCAGGTCTGGTGTGATAGATCCCTACCTCGTCTCCACCAGTTATCATCCGCCCGAGAAAAGGGGGGACTTCTGGTACTACTTCCCCGGCATGTACCTGCCCTCGGAGATGAAATGGCTCTCCTACCAGCCCGCCGAATATGACCGGTTCAAATCCATGTACGAACATGCCACAACCGGAGAGGAGGGGCTGGGCATGACCCTTTTCAATTGGTGGATCCTCCACAAGACAAGTCTGGATGCCTATCCCGAGGAAGGGGTGCAGACGGTCTATTTCGGAGACCTACCCCTGAAGCTGGAGTACCAGGAGGGCTTTACCCAGTATCTCCTGGACGAATACACCCTGGGGGACACCATCTATCTTTATCTGCAGATAAGGGGCATAAACGGGTTCGGCAAGGAGTTCCTCTGCTACGTGAGGGATTTCTCCCTCAAGCCCCCCGAGGATATCGTCCGGGAGAGGATTGAAGCCATAGAAAAATAGAACCGGGCCGTTCTCTATGAAACCGGGGAGGAACCGTGAAGGGCGCCCCTGGTCTCCAGCCCTGAAAATCCCCCCTGCCGCAGGACTTCGTAAACCACGACGGCCACCGAATTGGAGAGATTGAGGGACCGGGCTTCCCCCCTCATGGGAATGCGTATGTTATCCCGCCGGTACTCCCGGAGCAGGTCCTCGGGAAGCCCCCGGGATTCGGGGCCGAAGACCAGATAGCAGGGATCGGCGTACTCCGCCGCCGCATAGGTTTTCTCCGCCTTGGTGGTGGCGAAATACAGAGCCCCCTCCCGGTTCTTCTCCCGGAAATCGGCCCAGTCGCCGTAATGGCGGATGTCCAGCATATCCCAGTAGTCCAGGCCGGCCCGGCGGACGTGCTTCTCATCGATTTTGAATCCCAGGGGATGGATCAGGTGCAGCACCGCCCCGGTGGCGGCGCAGGTGCGGGCGATATTTCCGGTGTTCTGGGGAATTTCCGGTTCGTAGAGAACCACGTGTATCTCCATCAGTCGTCCTCGTCCTCATCGTCCTCATCGTCGGCGAAACGGGCGGGAGACTCGTAGAGGGAGAAGACCGAGGGGATGGTGCGGATGCTCTTGTTGATCGCCCCGAGCTGGGACTTCTTGTCCATCTCCACGGTGAAGTAGCCCTCCAGGTTGCCCCGTTCCGACTCGTTGACGCTCCCCGAAATCAGGTGGCCCCCGTGCTTTTTGATGGCCCCCTCTATCTCGCTGAAGAGGTCCGCCGTTCTCTTGGACACCACGTGGAACCGGCGGCTGAATTTATTGGAGGACGTTTCCCACTCCACTTCCACCATCCGGTTTTCGAAGTCGTCGATCCCCTTGAGGTTGGGGCAGTCCCTGCGGTGCACCGTAATGCCCCGCCCCCGGGAAACGTAGCCTATGATGTCGTCCCCAATGGTGGGCTTGCAGCAGGCGGAGAGCTTGATCATCATGTTCCGCTCCCGGTTCAGGGAGATGGTCACCTTGTCCGGGTCCAGAACCTTCTGTTCCGAACTGTAGGTCTCCTCCCTCTCCGGCGTCGGCTCGGCGGGTTTGCTGAGGCGCTTCTTCTGGTCCTTTCCAGGACGGGCGATGATATTGCTCTCTATGATGTAGTCTTCGTTATGCTTGTTGATCCAGTGGCGTATCTTGTCCCGGGCCCGGTGGCTTTTGGTGTATTTGAGCCAGTTCTGGTGGGGGTGGGCCTCGGGGTGGGTCATGATCTCCACGGTCTGGGTGTTCTTGAGGGGCTTGGTCAGGGGGATGATGTTTCCGTTGGCCCGGGCCCGGACGCAGTGGTTGCCGATGTCCGAATGGATATGGTAGGCGAAATCGATGGCCGTGGAACCCTTGGGCAGGACGATGGGGGATCCCTTGGGCGTGTAAACGATGATCGTGTCCTGCAGAAGGTCCCGCTTGATGGAGTCCATGAACTCGTTGGAGCTGTAGTCCTCCATGCTCCAGTTCTTGAGCTTGCGGACGAAATCGATCTCCCGCCGGCTGCTGGACTCCTCCTTCCCCTCCTTGTAGAGGAAGTGGGCGGCCACCCCGTAGTTGGCGGTCTCCTCCATGCGGTAGGTGCGAATCTGGATCTCCAGGGGGCGGTGCTCGTTGCAGCGTACCGTGGTGTGGAGGCTCTGGTAGTCGTTGGCCTTGGGCATGGCGATGTAGTCCTTGAACCTCCCCTCTATGGGGGGCCAGAGCTGATGGATTATGCCCAGGAGGTGGTAGCAGTCGATCTTGTTGCGGCAGAGGATCCTCACCCCCAGGAAGTCATAGATCTCGTCCAGATCCTTTCCCTTCAGCTTCATCTTCCGGTAGATGGAGTAGAAGTGCTTCGCCCGGGTTTTGACGGAGATCTCCCGTATCCCCTCCCGGGTGGCCGCCTCTTCGATCTCCCGACTGACCCGGTTCAGGTATTCCGCCCGGTCGTCCTTCTTCTGGTCGATGAAGGTCTTGATCTGCATGTAGGTCTGGGGGTGGAGGTACTTGAGGCTCTGATCCTCCAGCTCCATCTTGACCGTGTTGATACCCAGCCGGCCCGCCAGGGGGGCGTAGATCTCCAGGCACTCCCGGGCGATCCGCTTCTGCTTATGGGGGGGCATGAAGTTGAGGGTGCTCATGTTGTGCCGCTTGTCGGCGAGCTTGATGAAGATGACCCTTATGTCCTTGACCATGGCGAAGATCATCTTGCGCAGAGTCTCTATCTGCTGGAGGGATTTGTCCCCCACCTCCATGATGTCGATCTTGGTGACCCCGTTGACAAGCATGGCCACCTCTTCCCCGAATTCCTCCCGGATCGCCTCTTCCCCCACGTCCGTGTCTTCCAGGACGTCGTGGAGCAGGGAGGCGATGATGGTGGCCGCGTCCAGCTTGAGCCCCACCAGGATGGAGGTGGAGGCCACGGGGTGGATGATATAGGGTTCGCCGGAGGCCCGTTTCTGTTCCGCATGGAGTCTCTGCGCCCAGGAGACGGCCCGCATGATCTCGGCCTGTTCCTCCGGGGTATAGTAGGCCACCAGGCTCGTCTCGAACTGGTCGATGACCGCCCTGAGGTCGTCCGGGGAGAGGATCAGTCTTTTACTTAAGCTTCCATCGGCCATAGGCTACCCGTTTCCTGCCAGCCAGATCGTCGGCGGTTCCCAGTGAAGTAAAGCCGGCGGTCCCCATAAACTCCAGAATCCGCCCCATCTGTTCCGGAGCGGCTTCCACTAGAAGATACCCTTCCGGAGCGATATGTTCAATCGATTTTTTTACAATTTTATCGATCAGAACCAGCCCGTCCGGTCCCCCGTCCAGGGCGAGGGCGGGCTCCTTCCACCCCTCCTCCATTCTTTCGGCGGTCTCCGCCGTGGTGAGATAGGGGGGATTGGTCAGGATCAGGCCGAAGGTTCCCTCCACCTTTTCAAAGAGATCGGACCGGACGAAACGGGCGTTCGGAACTCCGAGCCTTTCCCGGTTCAGGGCAAAGATCCTTTCCGGTTCCTCCCCGATGTCGGCGCAGAGAACCGAGGACTCCGGTTTTTCCAGGGCCATGGTCAGGCCGATGCAGCCCGAGCCGGAACAGAGGTCGAGAATGCGCTGGCAGGGGAGGGCACCCATGATCTCCAGGGCCTTCTCCACGAGAATCTCCGTATCCGGCCGGGGACAGAGTATCCCCGCTCCCACGGCGAAGTCCCGGCCGAAGAACTCCCTGGTTCCGGTCAGGTAGGCCACGGGGTAGTTCCCGCACCGCTTCCGAACCAGTTCCAGGAACGCCTCTCCCCGCTCATCGTCCACCGGATCGGTCAGGCGGGCGTAGAGCTGCTCCCGGCCGATACCCAGGGCGTGGCAGAGAAGCAGGGAGGTGTCAAGCTCCACCGTATCGCTGATGCCGGCGGCGGTGAGCTCTTCCCGTCCCTTAAGGAGTATTTCCCTTATTGTCATCTCCCGGACCTGTCAGATAAGGCCCTGGCCCCTCATCATCTCCCGGAGTTTCTCCCGGTCGGAGTCAGAGGGCGGGCAGAGGGGCAGGCGGTATTCCTCCTCCAGAAGCCCCATCATGGCCATGCAGGCTTTGACGGGGATGGGGTTGGTTTCCAGGAACATGGCCTTGAAGAGGGGCAGCAGCTCGTAATGGATGGTGCGGGCCTTCTCCAGATTCCCCTGGCGGGCGGCGGAGACCATCTCCTCCATCCAGCGGGGGATGATGTTGCTGGCCACGGAGACGATGCCGTGCCCCCCCATGAGGGTGAGGGCGAGCCCCATGTTGTCGTCCCCGGAGAGGACGGAGAAGTCCTTCGGCTTCCGGGCTATCACGTCCATCATCTGGGGCAGGCTGCCGCTGGCCTCCTTCACCGCCACGATGTTCTCGTGCTTCGCCAGGCGCAGGAGGGTTTCCGTTTCCAGATTGACCCCGGTCCGGCCCAGGATATTATAAAGGACCATGGGAAGGTCAACCGCGTCGGCGATGGCCATGAAATGGGCGTAGAGCCCTTCCTGGGTGGGTTTGTTGTAGTAGGGATTCACCTGCAGGGAGTAGTCCGCCCCCATGTTCTTGGCCATCTTGGTCATCTTGATGGCCTCCTCTGTGCAGTTGGATCCGGTTCCGGCGATGACGGGGACCTTGCCGTCGGCCAGCTTGACCACCATCTCCACCACATCCATATTCTCTTCGATGGACACGGTGGGGCTCTCCCCGGTGGTTCCCATGGGGACCAGGCCGGAAATGCCCTCTTTTATCTGAAAGTCCACAATTTTCTTAAGCGATTCCCTGTCAATTTCTTTGTTTTTCTTGAACGGGGTGACGAGGGCTGTAAAAACACCTTCCAGCATGGTTTTCTCCTTATTAAGGGTATTATTCCGGACAGCTGTCCGATTTTATCGGTCCCAGGGCCGATTTTTTACAGTTTGAAGAAGTCTTTGATGAAGTCGTCCACGGTGAAGAAGCCCTTCTTCCCCTGGAGCCATTCCACCGCCATGACCGCGCCCAGGGCGAATCCGGAACGGTCCCGGGCGGAGTGGGACACTTCGATGGTGTCGGCGGGGGAATCCAGGTAGACCCGGTGTATGCCCGGGATGTGGCCTCCCCGCACGGAGGCGATATGGAGCTCTTCGTCCTCGATCTGCCGGTCCAACTTATCGAACTGCATCCTGGTCTTGCGGGGGCAGCCCCGGAGGATGCGCTCCCCCGTGGTAATGGCCGTGCCCGAGGGGGAGTCCTTCTTCATCCTATGGTGGTATTCGGTAACCATGATATCGTATTCGGGAATCCGGGCTATCAGTTCGGCAGCCCTTTCGGTGAGGGTGAAGAATATGTGGGCCCCTATGGAAAAGTTGGACCCGTACAGAAAGGAACCCCCCTTCTCTTTCATCATAGCGGCGATAGTGTCAATCCTGTCATACCAGCCCGTGGTGCCCACCACGACGGGAACCCCCGATTCGGCGTAAAGGCGGCAGTTCTCTTCGAACCCCTCGGCCAGGGCGAATTCCACGACCCCGTCAGCCTGGGAGAGAAGTTCCGCCGACAGTTCCCTCCTATCGCCGAATCCGCCCTTGTCGATCCGGGACAGGATATGGTGACCCCTGTCAAGGCATATTTTTTCCACTTCCCGACCCATGCGGCCGTACCCGGTTATGATTAGATTCATGGAGTCATAATATAAGGATTGAACGCAGATGGCAAGGGCGGGAAGGAAAAATCCGTGAATTTCGGGGCAGGGCAATTCGAATTCATTGACTGCGCCTTTTTTCTTTATTATGCTTGGAGTAATGAAAAAAAAGCTATTTCCCATCGGGCTGTCCCTCATCCTCGGGATAGGAGTATTGGCCCTGTCTGTTCTTTTTCTGAAGGAAAAGGAAGTTCTTCTTATACAGACGCCATTAATGATTCAGGAGAGACCCCTTGTAACGTATACGGAGGGGGAGTGTTTTTATAAAGTACAGGACGGGGGAGATTGGATTCCCCTGGAGGCGGGGGAGAGACTCTCCCAGGGGGCTCAGCTCAAAACCGGCCCGGACGGCCGGATAGACATAAGGCTGAGCCGGGAAAACCTCATCCGCATGGGGGAAGACACCTTGACCGATCTGGACAGGATCAGTGTGAAAACCATCTCTCTGGGCCATAAAGAGGGCCGTCTCTATGCCAAATTCCACAAACTTGTGAAGGATCAAACCTTCCGGGTGGGGACGGGCAACACGGTGGCGGGAATCAGGGGGACCGAACTGGTCATCGATGCCCGGCCCGGGGAGACCCTGGTTTACGCCCTCTCGGGAATCACGGAGATACGGAGCAGCGCCGCCTGCGACCCCATCCTGCTCAGCTATAACTCCTTCACCCGGGTGCGGGACGGGAATGCCCCCTCCTCTCCCCAGAAGATGGGGGAGGAGCTGGTGGCCCTCTTCCGGGACAGGATCAACGGTATCCATTCGGACCGGGTCATCCGCATCTCCCACCGCCTGCTCTTCGAGGCCAACAGCGCCGAAATGCTCCCCGAATCCCGGCAGGAGCTGGAGGAGGTCTACCGCCTCCTGGATAGGGGGCGATTCCCCGTGGAGATAGGCGGCCATACGGCCCTCGTGGGCGATGCGGGCGCCATGTACGCCCTCTCCCTGGCCCGGGCGGAGGCGATCCGGGACGAACTCGTCCTCATGGGCATTCCCCCCCGCCGGCTGACCGTTCAGGGCTACGGCGCCGCCCGTCCCGTGGCGGACAACGATACCGAAGAGGGGCGCGCCCTGAACCGCCGCGTCGAATTCACCGTGACGGAGCCGTAATGGACAGGGATTTAAGAGCAAAGATCATACAGAATATCCTGAGCCGCTCCGAGGCCCTTATGGGGGAGAGGGACACCTACCAGAGGCAGGACCGCGTTTCTCTCGTGACTGGCGAACCGGCCCGTTACTATCTCCGGATGCAGCGGGAGGGGGAGGACCGCCTCGTCCTGACCGAGCTGATACTGCCCGAGGAGAGGCAGAGCACCCTCTCCTTCTTCTGGTCCTTCCTCCGCGAAGGGGGCGAGTGGACCCTGGCCGCTTCTTCCCGGAACGACGGGGATATGGAGCAGGGCCTGCTGATGCGGGAGCTCGTCGATCTCCGGGAACGCCTGGAGGAGAAGGAGAACGGGGGCGGCGGGCTCTATCTGGAGCTGCCCTCCCGGAACAGGCCCTTCAACGGGGTCCTGCGGCCCTTCGTCAAAAAATCCTACTCCCATATCTATTTTCTCATAGCCTCGGCGGTGCTCGTATTCGGGCTGTTCACAACCCTGTTCACCGGGAACATCCAGTACAACCGCATGGTGCGCATCGTCAACCGGCTGGACCGGACCATCGAGACGAGCGCCACCCTGAACGAGAACGTCCTGGAGGATCTGAACCGGCGCATCGCCTCGGTGGCGGTGGACCTGACCGCCGTGGAAGCGAGCCTCCAGCGGGAGCAGCAGAATCTGGAATTCAACCGGTTCAACATGTCCGAAATGGTCAAGCAGTCCGCCGCCAAGCTGCCCTCGTGGCAGACAACCCGGAGGACCGCCTATTACTATCTGGCCGCCCTGATCGAGAAATCGGCCAGCTTCGGGGAGATGTACTACCATTTCACCCGCCTGCCCCAGTCGGAGAATGAGGCGGAACTGCTCCTGGCCACGGATCAGGAGAATATCCTGGAGCTGGACAGCTACGACATGGTCTTCTCCCATCTGGCCTATCCGGTCAGAACCGACGGGGGGGAGAACGACGGAAAGGGGTTCATCATCTCCAGCGGCTATACCTCGAAACGGGCCAGTCCCCTGGGCGAGGGGGGGTACCGTCCCCATTACGCGGTGGATATCATCAATATCAGCAATATCCTCAAACTCACCCCTGCCAACTATTCGGAAATCCTCGTCCGGGAGGATGAGATTCCCGGGGCCATCGTTTCCGTGGATGACGGAAGGGTGATCCTGAATGAGGACAACCACGATTACGGCTGGTGCGTGGAGATAGAGCATAAGGTCACTTCGGAAATCCGGGCTACCTATCCGGAAATCACCCGCTTCACCACCTTTTATGCCCATCTGGCCGGTCAGTCGAACGCTAAGGTGGGGGATACGGTGGGCAGGAACGAGAAAATCGGGGATATCGGCAATACGGGTAAGTCCACCGGGCCCCATCTGCACATAGAGGTGCGCATCTACTCTCCCAAGGGGAATCAGGTCGGAAGCGAGGGGCAGAAATTCGACGGAATCAATCCCCTGGTCATGAAGTAGGCCTACTCCTCCTCCTCATCCAGGAGGCCGGGGGCCATGAGAAAGTTCATTTCGTCCCGGGAGATGATCTCCCGGTCCTCCTCCCGGTTGTCCGAGAGGGAGAGGGTGTTTCTTATGTCGTCAATGTCGGACCTGTGGATTTCCAGGGCCCTTTGGAGGCTTATCCGATGTTCCTCCGTAAGGGGCCAGTCAGGCCTGCTCCTTTCCATCCAGGTGGAAAGGAGATCCACGAATTTTCTCTTCTTCTTCATGAGGGAGTGGAGGTAGAGATTCCTGTTGATGAGATAGCTGTTCTCCGTAAGGTCCCGGAAGATGTTCTGCAGGGTTTTATCGGTGAAGAGAAGGAATTCCATGGTCTTCTCGTAAAAAAGGTCCCTGTCCAGATTCAATGCCGCTCCCTGGTTCAGAAGATCGATGGTGCGGGAGATGAAGAAGAGGTTATCCTCGTAGTTTACGTTTTCCGTCATGTCCCTATTTTCGGAAGAACCCCGCAAGTCCATAACTGTTTTCGCTGCTGTTGACACCGGTCGGACATTCGTGTTATGTTGTTTGGGCCTCTTTATTTGCTCAAGAAGGGCAAATCAATCTAGTCCGCAAGGAGGAAACATGAGAAAATACGAATTAATGGTAGTATTCCGGACAAAAGAGAACAAGTACGTTACCGGTATCGAAGCGGTAAAACAGGTCCTTGAGAAGAGATCGGCCACGATCGATTCCGAAGAGGATCGGGGCGACCGGGAGCTGGCCTACGAAGTAGACAACGAACAGCACGGCCATTACCATCTCTTTAATCTTGATCTGGATCCGGAAGTTATCGTCAAGCTCGAAGACGATCTGAAACTCACCGACGAAATACTCAAGTATATTTTTGTAAGAAAAGAGGATTAAACTGTTATGGCAGACGATATTAACAAGGTGTTGCCGGTAGGGAGGCTTACCCGCGATGCGGAACTTATGTACACCAATTCCGGCTTCGCCCTTTGTAAATTCAGTCTTGCCGTCAACAGAAGAAGAAAACAGGGGGAGCAGTGGGTCGATGAAGCGAACTTCTTCGACATCAACCTCTGGGGCAGACGGGGTGAGTCGGTAAACTCCTACCTTACCAAGGGTACCCAGGTGGCCGTCGAGGGCCAGCTGAGGCAGGAAAGGTGGGAGCAGGACGGCCAGAAGAGAAGCAAGATAACTATAGAGGCAGTTAATATCCAGCTTCTCGGCGGCCGGTCGGAGGGGTCTTCCTACAATCAGGGAGCACCCGCCGGCGGTTACGGCGGCGGCCAGTCCTATCAGAAGCAGCCTTCGAGGCAAAACGGACCGGGTTCCCAGTCCTTCGAAAGCTATACCCCCCCCTCACAGCCCATGCAGGATGACTACGAGGACGACATCCCCTTTTGATCTTTTTTTCAGGATGCCGGGCGGGGGAACCGTACCGGACGGAATTGTTACCAAGTTAAACGCAGGAGAATGAAAATGTCCGATAACATGGATAATATGGACGGAGGCGCCGGAAGAGACCGGGGCGACAGAGGCCCCAGGGGCCCCAAGAGAACCTATTTCAAGAAAAAGGTATGCAAGGTTTGCGCTAACAAGCTGAACCTCGATTATAAAGACGTGGATACGCTGAGACGTTTCACTACTGAACGGGGTAAGATCCTTCCCAGAAGAATCACCGGTACCTGTGCCAAGCATCAGAGAAAGCTCTCCAGAGAGATCAAGAGAGCCAGAGCCATCGCCCTTCTGCCCTTCGTGGCGCAGTAGGTTTCGTCGAACATTAACAGGAGACATCAGTATGAAAATTATTCTTAGTCAGGATGTAGCCAATCTGGGCGAAGAGGGCGATGTTAAGGTCGTTGCCGACGGATACGCCAGAAACTTCCTCATCCCCAAGGGAATGGCTGTCCTTTGCACCAAGGCGAATATAAACAACCTGGAGCAGAAGAAAGCGGCCATCGCCAAAAGAAAGGACGAGAAGAAGAAGGCGGCCCAGGGACTCAAGGAGCGCCTGGCCGGTGAGAATCTCGAAATTTCCATGCCCGTGGGTGAGAAGGGCAAGCTTTTCGGAGCCGTTACCGCCCAGACCATCATGGACGAACTGAACCAGCTCGGCATCGCCGTTGAGAAAAGGAAGATCGAAGTGCCCGAACATGCCATCAAGGAAGTGGGCAGCTACGTTATCAAGGTTAAACTCTACGGCGGTGAATCGGCCGACCTTAAGGTGGATGTAAAAGGTATTGAGAAAGAGGAGGCATAGTGACCCCTCCGTCTCTCAAGGACAGAATTCCACCTTATAACGAGGAAGCGGAAGAGGCGGCCGTTGGCGCTCTTCTGCTGAACTTTACCGGAGATATTCTTGATCAGGTTTTAGGACAGGTCCATCCGGACGATTTCTACAAGCCTGCCAACGGGAATATTCTCCGGGCCATTATGAATCTTAATGACCGGGGAGCCGTTCCGGATATCCTCAGCGTCAAGGAAGAGCTTAAGACCATGGAGCTCCTCGAGAAATCGGGGGGCGCCGGTTATCTGGCCCATCTTACCTCTTCCGTCCCCACGACAGCCAACATCGAATATTACGTGAAGCTCGTCAAGGACTGTGCCGTACGGCGCAATCTCCTGACCGTGGCCAATCAGATGATCGCCAATGTACACAGCGACGCCATCGACTCCCGGAATTCCATCGAGACGGCGGAAAAGGAAATCTTCCGCATCAGCGACAGCCAGAATCACGGCAACCTGAAACCGGTCAAGGAGATCGTCCGCCGGGCCGTGGAGATGGTGGAGGAGCGTTACCGGCAGAAGGGGGAGTTCACCGGGGTCCCCTCCGGCTTTCAGGAGCTGGACATGCTTACCTCGGGCTTTCAGAACTCGGAAATGATTATTATCGGGGCCCGGCCCTCCATAGGAAAGACGGCCTTCGCCCTCTCCATGGCGGCGAACGTGGCGGTGACCAAGAAGATCCCCTGCGGTTTCTTCACCCTGGAAATGTCCGATCTCTCCCTCATGATGCGTCTCCTGGCCCTGGACGCCCGGATCAACTCCAACTCCCTCCGGACGGGACTCCTGTCCAAGTCGGATTTCCGCAAGCTGGCCGATTCGGCGAGCCGTCTCTACGAATCCCCCCTCTACATAGAGGATACCCCCAACATCTCCCTCCTGGATCTCCGGTCCATGGCCCGGAAAATGAAGGCGAAATTCGGGGTGCAGATCATATTCATCGACTATATAGGCCTCATTACCCCCGAGGACAAGGCCACCCCCCGGCACGAGCAGATGGCCGAGGTGAGCCGCTCCCTCAAAGCCCTGGCCAGGGAGCTGGACATTCCCATCGTCGTACTCTCCCAGGTGGGGCGGCAGACCGAGGGAAAGGCCCCGGGGCTGGCGGACCTGCGGGAATCGGGGGCCATTGAACAGGATGCGGATGTGGTAATGCTCCTTCACCGGGAGAGAATTGTTGACAAAACCGGAGAAGGCGACGAAAATGGTATAAGAACCCAGGTCATCGTGGCCAAGCAGAGAAACGGTCCGACCGATACGGTGGAGGTCATGTTCATTCCCCGGTACACCCGCTTCGAATCGCTGACCCACCAAACGCCGTAGGAAAAGGAGAAAGGAATGGCACTCGATAATAATTACGATTTATCCAATCTGAAGAATCATACGGAGGAGCTGGTCTTCCGGGTTATGGAGGAGGAGCTGGAACACATTTCCGATGAGGACGTCTGCAAGTGCCAGGACTGTGTCCTGGACATGATATGCATGTCCCTGAACAAGCTCCAGCCCCGCTACCGGGTCTCCCTAATGGGTTCCATCTACAGCACCGCCCTGGACGGAGAGTTTGAACAGGATGTTAAAAATGCCGTGCGGGAGGCGATCGAGAAGATCAGCCTGAACCGGGCCCACGACTAGTCGTCAATCCGATAGACCGTAAATAATCCTCTCGCCTTGACCGAATGGAAGTAAAACCGCGTTCCCGGCGAGAGGGCCAGCCACTCCCCGTTATCAAAGAAATAAACCTTGACCAGGGTTCCCCCCCTCTCTTCCCCCGAAATGATCAGACTGTGGTCCCTGTCCAAAGAGTAGAGATACCCGTCGTGATCGATTACCCTGTCCAGGGAGTAGGTGGCGGGCTGCGATCCCGCCCCGTCGGACCGGTACCACTCCCCGTCGGGGGTGGTGACGAAAACCCGTCCTCCCCGCTGCGTCATGGGGCAGTCGTTGCCGATGGGCTGGGGAAATTCCAGTACCGTTTCCCCGGGGGCGAAGAGGTCCGCCAGGTCATGGTGCTTCACCACGCAGCGGCTCCCTCCCTCACCGTCGGCGAAACCGAGGGAGTAGAAACCGGTGCCCCCGTCGTCGGGTAGAAAGGCCGTCACTATGACCCTTTCGTCGGAAAGGGGAATTGTTTCCCCGGTGAAGATATCGGTCAGGTTGATGCTGTTGCTTCCCCCGAAGTAGGTGTTGATGCCCAGGGCCAGAAGATTCTCAGACACCATGGCCGCCGTCTCCAGGGAGGGATGGGTGTAGTTGAAGAGTTCCGTCCTGAGGAAAGTCCCGTCCTTTTCCTCCAGGCGGCTGACACGGCAGTTCCTGTTTTCATCCAGGACCACTTCCCTGTCCCCGTAAAAACTCAGCTCCCGGAAGCCGAAGGTGATCTCCTTCGCGAATCCGCCGAAGTCCTTCTTCGGTTCCCCCTGGGCCGCCGGTTCAAAGAGGGGGACAATATCCTTTCCCCTTTTCAGAACGTAGTAGGGGTATTTCGTTCTCTCATCCCCCTTCCAGAGTACCTCATCGGAACCGAAGGGGGCGAACCGGCTCTCTCCGAGGGGATCGGGAAAGGTCCGGGTCGTCAGATTCAAGAGGTAATTCAGGGAAAGGCCGCTCTCCTCGAAGAAGGGGGATTCCCAGATTTTTATCTTTCCATCGCCTCCGAGGATTAGCCGGTTGTCGTTTATGGCGAGTCGGTCGACGATGAGAGGCCTGGCCGGAAGCAGGGAGAGGAGGGCGGTCCCCCTTTTTCCGGTGGACTGGAAATTCCCCATTTCCGTTCCCAGAATAAAGGCGCCCCCATTGTACAGGGAGAAGGAGGGCTCCTCTCCGGATTGAACGGTTTTCTCCGTTTCCCTGCGGAAGCGGCTGTTCCTTACCGTATAGGCGGAAAGGCCGATTGCACCGTTTTCATCGGTCATGATCGTGATAAGACCCCTGTCGCTCTGGCAGTGGTAGGAGAGAATCTGCGGTTCCTCCAGGGTGTCCAGGGTCTTTCCCGCCTGACGGTCTATGAGGTAAACCGTGTTATCCCGGCGGCCGGTCAT
>QKAI01000506.1 GCA_003246505.1 Spirochaetaceae bacterium
GGGCAGGTCGATCCGTTCCCCCCCCTTCTTAAGCCACAGATTGTCCCTGTCCAGGACGTAGGGGCCGAAGCGGAAGAGGTTACCCTCCCCCGTTCCGGCGTTCTGCAGGCGCCGCATATGGGCCCTGACCCGGGCGGAGAGGACCTTGGGGCTGAAGGGTTTGGAGACGTAGTCGTCCGCCCCGATGCCGAATCCCATGATCATGTCCACATCCTCCTGCCGGGCGGAGACGATGATGACCGGGATGGAGTCCCCCTTCCGGCGGATCAGCTGCAGCACTTCGAATCCGTCGATCCCGGGCAGATTGATGTCCAGGATCACCATGTCGAAGGAGCTCTCCTCCAGAAGGGCGATGCCCCTTTCCCCCGTGTCCGCATGGATCGTGCCGATCCCCTCCTTCCTGAGGTAGAGGCTGATGAGATCGGCAATATCCTTTTCGTCTTCGATGATCAGTACGGTTCCCTGCATGGCCCGATCCCTCAGAAGGGAATCACCCCGGGAAGTTCGAAGCAGGCCAGACCCAGGATGGGAAAGCGCTCTCTCACCCGGGCGATGTCCCGGTGAAGCTGCTCCCTCCTCTCCTCGTCCACGTAGACGATGAAGAGGATGTTCTCCTCGGGCCAGACGCTGTTGCCCATGCACCAGCCGGAGTAGCCCGACCCGTCCACCTGGTGGATCATGGTGTAACAGGGATGGCCGTCCTCATGGACGGGCATGATGTCCACCAGCTGCTCCTCCAGGGCCTGATTGGCTATGATTTCCACTCTCGTCATGACTGCGTCTCCTCTGCGGCGGCCTCGGCCAGTTCCTTTTTATGTTCCTTCCGGTGGGTGTTCAGATAGAGAATGGGCACCAGGAAGAGGGTGACTATGGTATTGGAGGTCAGCCCTCCGATGACGGTCAGACCCATGGGCTGGACCATTTCCGTCCCCTCCCCTCCGAAGAAGGACATGGGCACCATGGCCAGGATGGTGGTCAGGGTGGTCATCAGAACGGGCTGCAGTCTTCCCGCGGCGGCGTTCTGGCAGGCTTCCACGATCTTCTCGCCCCGCTTTCTTCTCAGGTTGATCGCGTCCACCAGGATGATGCCGTTGTTCACGACGATACCCAGGAGCATGACCACGCCCAGAAGGGAGGGCATGCTGATCGGTTCGCCCCTCACCATGTGCATGAAGACCACCCCGATGAGGAGCATGGGCATCATGGCCATGATGATGAAGGGGGACTTGAAGGACTCGAACTGGGCCACCATGACGCCCAGGACGAGCAGGGTGGCGAAGAAGAGCACCAGGATCATGCCCTGGAGGGTGTCCCCCATCATCTCGAACTGTCCCGTGTTCTCCACGGTGACCCCTTCGGGCAGGACGATCCGCTCGTCTATAAGCTGGTCCACCCGGTTCTGGAGAAGGTTCGTCGCCGTTCCCGCGAGGGCGTCCCCGTCTAGGGTGATGGTCCTGGCCCGGTCGATGCGGGTGATGGTGACGGGGCTGGTGCCCTTGACCACTTTCCCGAAACTGGAGAAGGGTATCTTCTGGCCCGTGGTGGAACTGGTGACGAAAATCTTCTCCAGATCCAGGGAACTGTTACGATCCTCCTCGCGCAGCTTCAGAACGACGTCGATCTCTTCCCCGTCCATTTCGTAGGTGGTGGCCGTGGTCCCCGCGATCTGGGACCGGACCTCCGCCGCGATGGAGGCCGTGTTCAGGCCCAGGGCGAAGAGCTTCTGCCTGTCCAGCACCAGGTTCAGCTGGGGAAGGGCGTTTTCCTGGTCCGTGGTGACCTCCTGTATTTCGGGGATCTCCTTTTTGATCAGCTCCGTGATTTCGTCGGCCACCTTGTTCAGGTCGTCCAGGTTCTTGCCCTTGATGCTGACCGAAACGTCGGCTCCGGCCATCATGGCGGACATGTCCGTGGTGGTGAAGGAGAAATCCCCGTCGGGGAACATCTCGAAATACTGGCGCAGGATGCTCTTGATCTGGTCGTCGGTCATGATTCTCTTGGCCGCCGGCGGCAGGGCGATCGTCACCTGTCCCACATGGGACTGCTTGATCCCCATCATGCTGACCGATCCCGCCGAGATGGTGAGATTGGTTCTTTCCGGTATGGCCGCTTCCACGATGGACTGCCACTGGAGCATGACCTGTTCCGTAATGTCCAGGGAGGTGCCCACGGGGAGGGAGACGTCGAGGATGATGGAGGTTTCCCCCGTTCCGGGCATCATGTTCAGACCGATGCCGGGGATGGCCGCGATGGAGGCGACCAGAAGGAGGACGGCGAGAAGAATGACGATGATCTTATGCCTGAGGCACCAGCCGACCGCCGACCGGTATCCGTTCTTCATTCCCTCCAGGCCGTTGCGGATTCCGTCGTCCAGGGCTCTGAAGAAGCGGCTTTTGAGGGGTTTCTCCTCCCGCGTGGTGAAGGGGAAGACCTTGTAGGCCAGAACCGGCACCAGCACCAGGGCGATGACCAGGGAGGAGAGCAGGGCGACGATGACCGTAAAGGCCATGTCGGCGAACATGATCCCGATATATTCCAGATCCGCCTTGAAGAGCAGGATGGGCAGGAAGACGCACACCGAGGTGAGGATCGATCCGATGAGGGGCCCGATCATCTCCTGGGTTCCCAGTTCCGCGGCGGACTTCATCAGCACTCCCTTCTCCCGGTAGCGGAAGACGTTCTCTATGATGACGATGGATCCGTCCACGATCATGCCCAGGGCCAGCACCAGGCCGGTCATGGTGATCATGTTAAAGGATTTGCCCGCGAAGGACATGGCCCCGATGGTGATGAGCAGGGACACGGGGATCGAAATGGCCACGATGAGGGTGGGCCTGAACTGGCGGAGGAAGAACACCAGCACCAGGATGGCGAAGAGGACTCCGTAAATGGCGGAGGACACCACCTGGCTCAGGGTGGATTTCACCTGTTCCGAGTCATCGGTCAGCACCTCGATGCGGCTCCCTTCGGGAAGGCCCCCGTTCAGTTCGGGGAGCAGGGCGATGATCTTATTGGCCACGTCCACCATGTTGCCCCGGTCGGTCTTGTTCACGGAGATCTGGATTCCCGGTCTCCCGTTGATGAGCACCATGGTGTCCTGATCCTGGGATCCGAGATAAACGTCGGCCACATCCCGGAGAAGGACGTTGTGCATCTCCCCGGTCATCCCGTTGACGGGAACGATGGCCACCACCGTATTGGCCAGGTCCTCTATGTTTGCGAACGTGCCCTGGGTCTGTATGGCATAGACGATCTTCCCGTCGTTGATATCCCCGGCGCCCAGCTTCATGTTCTGGGCGCTGAGCATCTGGGAGATGCCGCTTATGGTCAGCCCCAGGGAGTCGAGCTGCTCCTGGTAGATATCCACCCGGACGATTTCCGTAAGGCCTCCGGAGAGGGAGACCTGGGCCACCCCGTTAATCCGCTCCAGCCGGGGCTGGATCTCGTCCTCCGCTATGGTCAGGAGCTCGTCCAGGGTCTGCTCCCCCGTGAGGGAGAGGGTCAGGAAGGGCTGCATGTTGGGGTCGAATTCGAAGATGATCGGATTCTCCGCGTCATCGGGCAGGCTCATTTCCGCCATGCTCAGGCTGTCCCGCAGGCTGTCCTTCGTTTCGGCCATGTCCACGTCGAAGTCGAACTCCATCATAACCATGGAGACGCTGTTCATGGAGTAGGAGGTGATGGTCTGCAGTCCCGAAATATTGACGACCTGCTCCTCAATCCGGGCGGTGACGTTCTCCTCCACCTCGGAGGGGGACGCCATGGGATAGGTGGTGAAGGCGACCAGGATGGGCATGTCCATCTGGGGTATGAGCTCCAGGGGGAGCCGGAATGTCAGCGCCAGGCCGGCGATGGCGATGATGGCGAAGGACACCAGCATCGTCATGGGGCGGCCGAGCACTCTCTTGGCAAATGTCATGAATTTTCCTCCTCCGCGGCGGTCATAATCGTCTTGAAGGAGAGATTGTTCACGATGCGGATTTTGCTGCCGTCGGAGAGAAGGGTCTTGCCCTCCGTGGCGATTTCGTCACCCTCGGAAAGGCCTGTGAGGATTTCGATGTAACCGGAACTCTCCTTTCCCGTGGTGACCGCTCTCTTCTTAACCGTCTCCCCCTCCACGAGGAAGACGAATTTCTCCTCATTGCGCACGATGAGGGCGCCCTCGGGGATGGTCAGGGCGTCGGCGGAGGTGGATGTGATCAGCTTGATGGAGACGAACATGCCCGCCTTGATCACGGAGTTGCCCTCCATGGTCAGGGATATTTCCATGGTCCGGCTGCTCTGGTTGACCACGGGGGAGATCTCCGTGACAGTCGCCTCGAAGGTCCTGTCCCCGGCGGCGCTGGTGCTGATTATTGCTCTCTGGCCCTTGGCCACCTGGTAGATGAACCGTTCCGGGACCTGGGTGGTGATCTTCAGGTTCTGGAGCTGCCCGATGGTGACCACGGGCACCTGCTGGGACACGGTCTGGCCCATGTCCACATTAACCGCCGTCACCGTTCCGGCGATGGGGGCCTTGACCGGGCTGGAGGCGTAGTTCATCCCCGGCATGGAGGGATCCACCTGGCCCAGGACCTGGTCCTTTCTCACGTAGTCCCCCAGCTTGACCGGCAGGGAGACGATCTTGCCCGCGGCGCTGGGATAGACATCCACCTTGCCCGAGGCTTCCACGTCCCCGGACAGGATGATGTAGCTGGAAAGCTCCTGCTTCGCCACCAGGGCCGTCTTGATATTGAATCTCTTGTCCACCACTTCCTCCGCGGCGGCGTCCTTCTTGCCCGGGGCGGGCATATTCCCGCAGGACGCCAGAAGCAGTCCCAGGGTCAGAGCACCGGTTATGGCGGTCAGTTTTCTCTTATTCATTTCTGTTCTCCTCAATTTCACTTTCACTTATTCTTTGCTCAGGTCCCGGTTCACCAGATACTCCAGATCCAGCAGGGCCGAGATGTAGGCGTACTTCTCTCCGAGGAGATTGCTCTCCGCCTGGAGCAGGTCGTTCTCCGACTGGGAGAGGTCCGTGGCGGTCATCTGCCCGTTCCGGTACTGCTCCCAGCTCATGTCGTAGGTCTTCTTTGCCAGATCCACGTTCTCCTCCATAACGGCCAGGTTCTCCCGGGTCGCTTCCAGGGACATGACGGAGGAGCGGATCTGCATCTCCGTGGCCTGGTAAAGCAGCTTCTGCTGGTACTCCAGGCTGGCCAGGGTATCCTCCATGGCTTTGACCTTGTTAACAGCGCCGGAACGGGGGATCCAGTCGTCCAGGGGAATGTTCAGGGTGACCGAGAAGGCGCCGTTGTCATCCTCGAAGGGATCGTCGTCCCAGGCGCCGTCGTCGAAGGGGCTGACCACCACGGGCTGGTAGTTCCAGCCGAGGATGAGGGAGGGGAGGCTCTGATTCACCTGGGCCGCCCGGCCGTTCTCCGCCGAATCCCGCCCCAGGGTCATGGCCTGCACGTCCAGGTTGTCCGCCAGATAGCGGTTGACCAGGCTGTCCGCGTCAAAAGCCTTCGCCTCCCCCACGGCGATCTCGTCGGTCAGATTCAGCTCCTGACCCAGGGGAAGGCCCAGATCCATGCAGAAGGCCATGCGCAGCTGCTCGTAGCTGTTCTTCAGGGTGGTGAGGGAGGGTTGGAGGGAGGCCAGCCCCGACTGGGTCTGGAGAAGATCCAGCTCGGTGATGAGCCCGTTTCGGTACATGGCCTGCATGTCCCGGTAGCGCTGCTCCGTGGTGGCGATGTTCTTTTCCAGGAGGGCGATGCTCTTTTTGAGCTGCACCAGCTGGTAGTAGTTCTTCTCTACGCTCTTCTGCAGGGTCTTTTCGTCGGTCTCCCGGTTCAGCTGCTCCGTCCGCAGATTCAGATCCAGGGCCTTGATCCCGTTGGAGATAGCCGGGGAGAGGACCAGCTGGGCGCTCAGGTTGCCGATGAGGGTGGTGTCGTATTCGTAGGTGTACAGCCCCACTTCGTCAAATCCGGTACCCGTATAGCTGCCGGAAATGGGATAGAGAGAAGACCCGCTAGTGGCGATATTGCTGCGGTTCAGGATGATCGAAGCGCTCATGTCGGGAATGAACACGTTCCAGCTGTCCCTTTTCTCCCGTTCCGCCTTGGCGACGGTGATATCCTGTACCTTCAAATTCAGATTATGGGCCTTGCCCAATGAAACCGCTTCGTCCACGGTAAGGTTTTTAGCTTCCGCTGTCAGCAGGGCCGCGGCGGCGGCAAAGATGAGCATCAGGGCTGTTTGTCTCATGTCATTAACTCCTTTTCACATGTCCGGCACTACCGGCCGGCCTATCCTTATCCTATGTAACAAATATACTCACCTTTTCTGCGCAATCCCATTAAAAAAGATCTAAGGGGAGG
>QKAI01000549.1 GCA_003246505.1 Spirochaetaceae bacterium
GGGGGGATAGAGCTTGACTATCTGATGGAGCCGTCCCAGAACGGTGGTCAGTACCAGGAGGGAGATCAGGATGACCCAGCGGATCAGGGGGAGGGGGGAAATTTTTTTCATGGCCATTCTATTTTTGCATAACCCCTTTGCCCTGTAAAGATAATTATTTCCAAAAAAAAGGATAGCCCCGGAGGGGCAGGCGTCGGCGCACTCCCCGCAGAGAATGCAGTCCCTGTGTTCCATCCTATCCGATGCGACCATCCCCTGAACGTTCAGACCCATGGGGCAATTTTTCGTGCAGGCACCGCAGGAAAGGCAGGCCGCCCCCCTGGCCCTGAGCCGGAGCCGGGGAAGTTTCGCCAGCCGGGAAAGGGTTTTGCCCAGAATCATGAAGGGGCTCATCCAGCAGAAGAGGTGGCAGCTGCCCCGCCTGCCGAAAAGGGGCGTGCCGACAAGAAGGAGAAAGAGCACCCCGTAATAGATGACGTACCGGGCCGGCTCGTCCACGGAGACCCGGGATTCAAAGAAGAACCAGGGGTTCAGACTGAGCGATTCGGCGCTCAGGTATCCCGCCGCAATGGCGCCGAGCCAGGGCGCCCATATGACGAATTTCACATACCTGACGCGGTTCAGCGGGGCCCGGCGGGGGTGGATTCTCTCCTCCAGCAGGTCCATGGCCGCTCCGGCGGGACAGAGCCAGGAGCAGAAGAGCCTTCCCACGAAGAGGGAGAAGAAAAAGAGAGCCCCGAAGGTCAGGGCCGAGGCAGTGACAAAACCCATGAATCCCCCCGCCAGAATCAGGTAGGGGGAGAAGTAGTTAAGGGTTACCGGAAAAAGAAGGAAGGAAAGGAACTGTATGATCTTTCTGATTTTCTGTCTGCTTTTCATGATCCCAGTATGGCTCCGACAGGGGAATGGCGCCATAAGGAGTGCTCCGTATTTTCTCTTCCGGAGGTCAAATCCCTCCGATTACCATATGGATGAACTGGGCCTGACTGCGGACACCCGTCTTGGCGTAAATGTTCTCCACGTGCTTGTCCACCGTTTTGGGGCTGATGAAGAGCTCCTCCGCCACCCGGGCGAAGGTCTCTCCCCGGGCGTACAGACGGGCCACCTCTCTTTCCCTTTTCGTCAGGCCGTATTCCTCGCAGAACCGGGCGAACCGGTCCTCCCGGGAGAGGGAGGAGGGCCTGTCGAAAAAGGGCCTGCCGTAAAGGAGGGCCTCCAGATTCAGGGCCAGAAAGAAGGAGGGCAGGGCCAGGGCTTCCACACCCGTCAGGGGCGTCAGAACCGGAATCAGGGGCCGTAGATGCTCCAGAAGCAGAAAGGGAAGGGCGATGAGTGAGGTCCGTCCCGTCAGGCGGAGATACCTCCTGAGTTCCCGGCTCCCCAGGTTACTTCCGTAACGGAAGAGGAGAAAGCCGGTCCGGAACAGGACGGCGTAGATCAGGGCGATGCCCAGCAGGCGGATCATCCTGCTTTCATCCCGGGCATAGAGTGATTTGAGAATGAACAGGAGAATCACCGTGGCCAGGGAGATGATCCGGTCGCTTCGGCCCGGGGCGATCCCCAGGGAGGTTTTCGCCAGGAGGGGCAGGGAGACAAAGAGCAGGGCAACGGCCGCCGTATCGGTAAGGCCCTGCCAGATCCGGATAAGGGGCGGACCGTCACGGAGGATCAGGCCGTAGAGCTGGAGGGTGAGCTCCAGCTGGATCAGCCAGAAGGAGAGGATGACCAGAATAAAGTAAAGGGCGGCCCGCTTCCGGCTGTGTCTCCAGGCCCTCCAGGCACCGGTGAGGGTGGTCCACCCCGCCAGAAGAACGACCAGGTAGTAGAGGAACTGGAAATGGATCATTTCTCCGCGCCGGAATTCGGCTGTATGAGCCCCTGATCCTTCATGCTTTTGTACTGCTTGACCACGAAATAGATCGTGGCGGCCAGGGCCACCGGCCACAGGGGGGTGACGAAGAGGAAAAAGAGCAGAATCATGCGGCCCTTCATCTTTTTCGCCTTCTCCGGAGTGAAGGTCGACATGTGGGCTTTCAGCTCCTCCGGTGTGATTTTTCCACCGGACGCGTTGATCTTCTTCAGCATTTCGATCTTGCCGGAGAGGTCCCCCCTGTCGTTTTTGATGAAGTCCCTCAGTTCGTGGGAGATGGGGGGCTGCTCCCTGTCCCCCTCCGGGACGCTCTCCCCGTGAAAGGACTGTTCCCCCGGAGAGGAATGACCCGCCGGAGAGGAATGACCCGCCGGAGAGGAATGACCCGCCGGGACGCTCCCCAGGGAGATCTCCCGGGATATGACATCCCCCTCCAGGCGGATGTTCAGCCCGGGGACCCGGGTCAGCCTCCGGGTCAGGGTGAGGACCGTCTGTTCCGGCAGGGAGAGATTGCCCGCCACCTGCCCCACGGTGGTTTTTCCCATGTACATGACCGTGTCCAGTATGTCCAGGGACTGCTTCTCCCGGTGCCTCAGAATCCGGCCGACCACCTGGGCGGCGACCGCCGCATCCAGGGAGGCGAAGATCATGACGAGGCGCTCCAGGCTCAGAAGCTCCCGGGCCATTTCCAGAAAATCGGCCCCGCCGGTGATCCGCGACAGGCTGGCCAGCAGGGGCCAGGCCATGTACACCGCCGGAATCAGCATTAAAAAGGAGCCGATGATCAGAACGTCATCGGCTTTGTAGATGTTTCTCTTCTCCATGCCCCTATTTTACAACGGGAGATGCTATTTTACCAGAAAGGATTGATTTCCCGGTCCCAGCATGACCTTTTCCACGATACCGCGGCTGGTGAACACCAGAACCGACAGGGCGATGACCACGACCGCGTAAGCCGTCAGAAGCATTCTGTTACTCATTTTCATGACTTCTCTCCTTTGTATTTGTCATAGAGTTCGGCGATGTCCCGGGGACCCATTCCCAGGGCGTCCATTTTCTTGAACATTTCGGGCAGCTCCCCGTGGATGAATTCCTCCCTTTTGAGGCGGAGGGTCATGGCGCGGGCCTCGGCGGAGGCGAAGTATCCGATACCCCTTTTGTTATAGATGACGCCCTGATCCTGAAGCAGACCGTAGGTCCGGGTCATGGTGTTGGGGTTCACCTCCATCTGCACGGCCATCTCCCGTATCGAGGGGATGCGCTCCCCGTCGGGCCATCCGCCGCTCAGGATCATCTCGTAGAGATAATCGGCTATCTGCATGTAGATCGGTCTGTTCTCATACTGCATCTTTCGCCTCGGCTTCTTTGATTCGGAAATAGGTCACAGCCCAGAAGAAGGGGGAGAGGACGCCCCAGTAGAGGAATTTCCCCAGGGGTTCGCCCCAACGGCTCAGCCAGGGGAAGCGGCAGTACTGGAGCAGGATATCCTCCCCGTTGATATGGAAGGTGCCCGCCACCATGGAGGTATAGTAATCCCGGTAAACGAATCGGACAAGCAGCCCCGCGACCAGCCCCAGGGAGACGGCGAAGGCCAGAAGGCTCAGCACCGTCTTTATGAAGTGGGCGCTCTTGAAGTAGGCCGCCCCCATGAGAAAAAGGGAGGAGAGCACGAAATAGTGGGCCCCCATGAGCAGCACCGACCTGTCGAAGGGACGGAAGAGGGGAACCGCGTGATGCCAGAAGAGGGCCATGAATCCTTCGGTCAGGGCGGAGGAGAGAAAGGTGAAGAGAATCAGCCCGACCGGATAGATAAGGGAGTAGGCGATGATTTTGGCGATCAACTTCTCATGGGCGAATACGGGCATCATGAGCCAGTTGTGCTGGCCCAGGCGGGTATGCATGGACCGGGCCAGGCACATGCTGGTGAAGATGAAACCCGCCACGTAAAGGTAGCCCCCGATGCTCTCCTGATAGTCGAACTGCCCCACGCCGCCGAAACGGCCCACGAACTCCTGGACGAACCGGGAGAGAAAGAAGATGCCGAAGATCACCGCCCCCAGAACGATGGCCTTCTTCCGCTGTCCGTAGTACTCCTCCCGGAGAAGGTAGTAAATGTTTTTCATGCTCTGTCCTCCTTGAAAAGTCCGCCTATTCCCGCTGGATCGGAAACGACTCCGTTAAAAAGCACTTCCAGGTCCAGGGCCGATTCTTCCTCCGGGGAGGAAGTCTTTCCTATGGCGTAATAGCCTCCGGGGACCTTTTCCGTATAGAGGATTCCCGATCCGGGTGCCGGCTCGGCGAGGGTCTTTTCCATACGGATCTTCCGGCTGACTCCCTCCAGGGAGCTGTTGAGGATCACCTTACCCTGGTGAAGGATCACGAGGGGATCGATGAGGTTTTCCATGTCCCTGACCTGATGGGTGGAGATGAGAAAGCTCCTTTCCGGGGTCATGGCGGAGGCCACGGTCTTCCGGAACTGGCTCTTGGAGGGGATGTCCAGGCCGTTGGTCGGTTCATCCAGGATCAGGAGCCTGGTCTGCGAAGCCAGGCCGAAGGCCAGGAGGAACTTCTTTTTCTGGCCGAAGGAGTACTCGCTGAGCTTCTGGGTCAGATCCAGCTGGAATGTGGCGCAGTAGCCTTCGAACTCCTCCCGGCTGAACCGGGGGTAGAAGGGGCTGTACAGCTTGAGGTAGAGCTCCACCGTAATCCGGGGCAGGGCGAATTCCTCGGGGAGGTAGAAAATCTCCCGGAGCATGTCCGGATGGCGTCGGCCCGGGTCGAAGCCCAGGACGTCCGCGTCCCCCTCCCTGCGGTAGAGCTGACCGGAAATGACCTTGAGCAGGGTGGTTTTTCCCGCGCCGTTCATTCCCAGAAGGCCGTAGATGTTCCCCTCCTCCAGGTTCAGCCGCAGTTTGTCGAAGAGGGGCTTTTTGCCGTAGCGGAAGGTGAGATTATCAAGTGTGATCATCTTCTTCTCCTTTGTTATTTTGTGTGTATCCGTAGCCGTTTATGAGAAGATAAACGGCGAAAACCAGTTCGTAGAGAGCGATGGGAAGGGCGAGGAAGGTTCCCAGGCGAAGACCGAAGGCTTCCAGAACTCCTCCCAGGGCGGTCAGGGGATAGCCGATAATCGCCCAGAAGGCGAAGAGGGGCGGGACAAACTTCTCCCTGCGCAGAATGAGGCCGTAGACGAGACCGCCCAGTCCCAGGGTGAGGGGAATCCAGTAATCGTTTACCCCGTCGTAGAGAATGCGGATGAGGGGGACCAAATCCCCCGGCGCCGGGTTCAGGCGGCCCAGGGGGACGAGTGCCATGAGCATCAGGGAGCTGAAGAGAATGACCCCCCCTTCGGCGATTCTCCAGGCCAGGTAGGCGAAGGCAAGGGGCCGGTTCTCCCTATGGACGATACCGGTGAGGAGGAGAGGTATTCCCACTATCCCGAATCCGCAGATCAGTTCCAGAAAGATCCCCAGGACGAAAAGGCCCGCCTCCCCCGGCCTCTGCAGAATCGTGTGAGGGTTCTCCAGGGGAAGGATCCGTAAAATCAGGAAGGCACCGCCCAGAAAAGATAAGTAGGTGAGAAGAAAGAGAAAACCGGTCAACCGGCCATTTCTTACGGGATTTGTCATGGGATCCTCCTTGTGGATTAGTGTGCTAGTTGCATAGTACACTAGCAATGTAGCGCTAAAAAGGGGGATTGTCAATAAAAAGGAGAGAAAATTAATTATTTTTGGTATCGGGTGAGAATTCTCGGGGGGACTATTATGGCGAAGCGGCAGAGATCGTCCCCCCCCAGGAGAGAGGAGACAACCTCCGTCCTGACCTCCTCCCCGAAGAGGGCGGAGAATTTCTGGGCGGCGAAGCCGGCGGAACAGGCGCACCAGAGAGGGTTGACGGGACTCTCCCCGCCGTTCAGGGATTCCCGGGCCATGGGACAGTGACAGGCCAGGTACCGCTTCTTCCGGGGATCCCTTTCCCGGAGCCAACCGGCGGGATCGTAGGGAATCTTCGTGAGGTAGATCTTACCCTCCCGCAGCACCCCTCCGAGTATCTCCCGGTTGGATCTGACGAATTCCACCACCTCCCCGGTTATGATCTGCTCGAACCAGACCTCCCCCGACTCGGCATGCTTCCTGAGGGTTTCCACCGCCCTCCCGTGGCACTCCCTCAGATAAATTTCCAGGGAAGGGGCTTTCTCGAAGAATTCCCGCTCCCGGTCAAAGGCGGCGGGGGGAATTCCGTGGGCGTTGCCGGAGAGGGCGCGGTAGACGCGGCGCCGGTCCGGGCTTTCGGGCTCCCTCTCCCCGGCGATGAGGCGCTCCACCAGCCCCCGGGTAAAGGGGACCGCCCGGGAGGGGGGCGCGTCCGCCGGGGGAAGGGGAAGTCCCTCAAAAATCCGGGACCGGACCTCCTCCCCGAGAATCTCTGCGATACGGGTTTCCATGCGGGGGATGATTTCGCTCCTTTCTATGATCTGGAGGAG
>QKAI01000231.1 GCA_003246505.1 Spirochaetaceae bacterium
TTCCAGTAACCGATGGATTCCTCATCGGCGGGGACTTCTCCATCCCCCTCAAAAACGGTGACGGACAGTTTTTCCGGATCCGCTCCGAGATACTCGGGGGAGGTCAGGAACTCATAGCTCATGGCAATGGATTCCTTCTTGAAGTAATCCCCCAGGGACCAGTTCCCCAGCATCTCGAAAAAGGTAAGATGGGAGGGATCCCCCACGGAGTCGATGTCCTGGGTGCGGATGCACTTCTGATAGTCGACCAGTCTTTTCCCGGCGGGATGGGGCTGCCCGAGGAGATAGGGTACCAGGGGGTGCATGCCGGCGGTGGTAAAAAGAACGGTGGGATCGTTTTCGGGAATCAGAGATTTCCCGGAAATCTCCGCATGGCCCCTTTCGGTGAAGAATCTTATGTATTTTTCTCTCAGATCTTTGGCTTTCATGAAGCCATAATATATCAAGTGGCATTTCTAGGCAAGAGAACACCGCCAATGGTCTGATAAGAATACCCATACCGGGCATGGATTTTTTGCCCTTCCCTGCCGATAATTAGAAGTAAAAAGGGATGGTTGTCAATATTGTCACCCCCTGTCTGGTGAGAAAAGTGGATAGTAATGAAAAGATCAATATTCCGTTGGATTTGAAAAGGGAAGCGGGCATTCATGTCCGTTCTCTCCTCATGGAGCAGAAGAAAATCAAAGCCTCCCCCGGTGATGATCCCTCCTCAATGCTGAGGGAATTCCATATTCTCTCCTACCTGGGGGCTTTCATGGGACTGCACCCTCTTCACAGAATGGCGCGCCTGGGAGAAGCCCTCATTAGAAGCCGGGAGGGGATGAAAGTGTTCCTCCCCCCCGAAGAGTACCGACTGCTCAACCGGCTCATCGAGCAGATCCTCCTGCTCCTGCGCCGCCTGGAGGAGACTCGGAAAGACGGTCTCTTCATCAACAGCGGAGAGTCGGTTATCTCCGGATCGCCACTGGATTTCGACACGGGGGAACTGGAGAAGCTTTTTTCCAAAAGGCTGATCACGCCGGAGTCCCCCTGGGATCTTCGCCCCCTTTCCATCGGCAAGGACCGGGATTTCAGCCATGCCATGAAACTTCCCCGGAAGTATCTGAACACACAGGACGGGGAGAGCTGGCGCATTCTGGTGTTTCTGGATTTGAATCAGCAGTCCGATCTCTACGAAACCATTGACAGACTGGATAATCTGGCCAACAGGGGGATGATCTCCCTCTTAGGCCCTTTGGAGCTTCCCTATGATTACTTCCAGGAAGGGCATGCCAAAACGCCCCTCTATTTTCTCTATACGGGCCGGGAGGATTGCCCTACCCTTCTGAGGGCGGAGAATCTCAAAGGCCGTATCATCAAGGTTCTAAAGAAGCCGGAGCTTTTACCGGAGAGTCGGAAGGAGAAAAAGGGCACTGCCCCGGTCAGCGCGGTCAGAGAGATCATAAGGGAAATTCCCTTCATGCCTCAGGAGCTCATGGAAAAGATCAACCTTATAGCCGAACAGACCCGGGATACGGAAAAACTTCCCGAAGAGCTGGATTTGAAAAAGCCCCGCCCCCGAAAGCTGGGGGTGCGCTTCTCCATCGGATTCAAACTGATACTCATCATCTCCCTGGTCATCGTTCTCGCCATGAGTACCATGTCGGTCATCTCCTTCTCCCTCTTCGAAGGAACTCTCTCCCGGGAGATAGAACAGAACAGCCTCACCGTGGCGGACCTCCTCTCCACCAACACGAAGAACAGCTTCAACAGCCTGAGGGAAACCCTGAGAGTACTTCTGAACAACAATAAGGGGGATCTGCCGGAAACCCTCATGAACGACTATCCCTTCATACTCTATTTCCATCTCCTGTCCAGCGATATCGGCTACAGTTCGCCGGGCTACTTCAGTTACGACTACATAGAGACGGTCATAGAGGAAAACTTCACCCCCCTTATCGATGAGGCCTGGCAGGGGGATCAGAATTTCCGCCGCACCTTCAACCCCTCCTTCTATCTGACCGATACGAGAAATACGGAGCCGGTCACCGGGGTGGTGATGACCTACTGGGACGAAAGGGACAACCGGCAGAAACCCCTGGTCATTATTGTGAAGAACGGGGAACTGCTGAACGATATCATCAACAGCACCGGAAGCAGGACCATATTCGTCCTGAACGGCCGGGGCGAGCTCATCGGCCATCCGGACAAGGCTCTGGTCACCTCCTGCCAGCCCGGGGACTACGAGGACCACCCCGTCCTGGTGCATGTCCGGGAGTCGGGCTCCACGGCGAACCAGCAGATCAGTTATGACCAGACCATCTTCACCGAGGCCGATCCTTCCGGCGGAGGGCCCGTCCCCATGCTGGGGGCCTTCACCCTGATCAAGGACTGGGACCTTTTCTTCGTCTCCGAAATCAAGCGTGAAGCGGTCTTCGGCCCCATCAACGATATCCTCCGGCAGAATCTCTACCTTATGATCATGATTCTCTCCCTGGCCATACTGATGATCTATTTCTTCTCCAAAACCATCACCATGCCCCTGGCCCGGCTCATGGTGGCCACGAAACTGATAGAGAAGGGACTGTACGAACTGAAGCTCAAAGTGAGGAACAGGGATGAAACGGGCGTTCTGACCCAGGCCTTCGTGGACATGGGCCACGGTCTGCAGGAACGGGAGCGCATGAAGGACGCCTTCGGCCGCTTTGTCAACAAGGAAGTCGCCGAGATGGCCGCCAAGGGAGAACTGAAGCTTGGAGGGGAAACGAAGGAGGCCACGGTGTTCTTCTCCGACATCCGCTCCTTCACCGCCATATCGGAAAAACTGACCCCCGGCGAAGTGGTGGAATTCCTGAACGAGTACATGACGGAGATGGTGAAGTGCGTCAACGATACCATGGGCCATGTGGACAAATATATCGGAGACGCGATCATGGGTCTCTGGGGGGTTCCCAAATCCCACGGGAACGATCCGGAGAACTGCATAAACTGCGCTCTCGCCATGAGGGAATCCCTTATCCGGTTCAACCGCGGCCGGGGCGGCGATAAGAAACCGATCATCAAGATAGGCTGCGGCATCAATTCGGGCCCCGTCGTCTCAGGGCAGATCGGGTCGATGGACAGGATGGAGTATACCGTCATAGGGGATGCGGTGAATCTCGCCTCCCGCATCGAGCCCCTTAACAAGCCCATGGGGACGGACATCCTCATCTCCACGGACACATATAATCAGGTCAGGGGCATATTCGATGTGGTTCCCATGAACAAGATCAAAGTCAAGGGGAAGAGCGAACCCCAGCAGATCTACGCCGTCCTGGGCCGCATGGACAATCCGGACAGGCCCAGGAATCTGGAGGATATGCGCTCCTACGTGGGAATCGAGGGGGATTTTTCAGATGTTCTGAAAAAGGACGTGGACGAGAAAGAAGTGAAATATGAAATTATGGATTAGAACGCTCTTCAAGGATCTGCTGGCCATAGCGCTTCTCCTCTCACTTTTTTATTTTTCGGGTAAGAAATATCTGGAGATGGTCTCCCAGAAGATTCGGGGCGCCGGTGATCCCATAGGGGTGGTAACCGACGTGGCCTACTATCCCAAGAGACAGCTCTCCGGGGATGACTACACAAACAACCTCTCCCGGGAGGACGAGCTTTACGAAGGGGATCTTGTCACCTCCGACTCCTTCTCCTCCATTCTTATGAATCTCGTGGACGGGACGGAGATCTCCCTCGAGAACGGTTCAAAGATCATTTTGCGGCTAAGGGAAAACACCATCTACTTCGACGGCACCATTAGCGCCCTTTCCACCAGGGACAGGGAGGAACCGCTCCAGCTCATAAACATGGGGGAGGAGAATCCCCTCCCCATCATTCTCTCCCAGGCCTCGGAGATAACCATTTCCACCGATGACAAGGGAGTCTTCAAGATGGCCGTTCTCACCGGGGAAGCCACCCGGGGAAAGGAGAAGATCGAAGAGAATGAACAGTTCCTCCTCAAACCGACCGGAGAAACCAGCGTCAATGTGATGAGCTTCATCCAGACCTTTCCCCCGAACAATTCCAGCTGGCTGACCTTCGGGGAGACCCAGAAGATCCGTTTCGCCTGGGAGGAGCCGAACAGAGCCGATTCCAGGACTCTCTGGATCGCCCTGGACACGGACTTCCAGCGTATCGTCTATCGGGCGGATGACCTTAGGGATCTGAGCTATGAGCTGGATCTTCTTCCCGGTGATTACTTCTGGCGTGTGGGGAACTCCGATCTGGATCAGTACAGCTCCACCGGTAAAATCAGGATAGTGGACAATCTCCCCCTGAAAGCCCTCGCTCCCACCGACGGCCAGGAACTGACCTACCGGGATACTCCGCCGGCGCAGACCTTCCAGTGGCAGGGGGCGGAGAGCGCCGATTTCTGGGAACTGGAAATCGGTACCATGGACAACGGGAACCTGCCTCTCATCACGGAAAGGACCCGTTATAACCAGATCAGGATAAATGACCTCGCCGAGGGTGATTACTGGTGGCGGGTATCGGCCCAGTACGGGGGGATGGAAAACGTGACGAGGACAGCGCCCACACCCGCGGGTCGTCTGAAGATTTCCCGCCTCCTCGAGCTTCAGCCTCCCCGCCTCATCGCGCCGGAGCCCCTGGCCGTTCTGACGCCGGAGGAATTTGCCGAGGGGGTCCGTTTCAGCTGGAAGGGGGACAGCGAGATTCCCCTGTACCAGTTCACCCTCTCCCCCAACGAGAATATGAGCGATCCCCTGGTAAGGGAAAATACGTCAAAAAACTATTTTCTTGTTAATGAGGAACTTCTGCCCGATCAGTACTTCTGGCAGATCGTGCCCCTCACCGACGGCACGGTCCCCGTGGAAAATTCGGAAATACGCTCCCTTCTCTGCCGGGAAAGGGTAAGGAATCTGGAACTCCTCTCCCCCCGTCCAAACGAAGCGGTCACCCTGGAAAGAGGGGCCAGTCTCCCCTTCATCTGGGATTCCTCGGAGAAGGAAAATTTCCGTTTCCGCCTTTGGAAGGTAACCGGGGACGTAGAAAAAATTATCGCCAACAGCCGTGTGGACCGGCTGGAGCTGGCCCAGTATATAGCCGAAGAAGGGGATTACCGATGGCAGGTGGATCTTATGGACGAGAAGGGAGCGGTCGCCCTGGAAGGTTCCAAATACACCTTCTCCGTCAAAACGCCCCTCCTCCCTCCCCGGCTGATTTATCCCGAACCGGACAGCACCATCTCACTGATCGGGGAGGAGATCCTGCCCCTCGCCTGGTCGGAGGTGGGAAACAGCCGGGGATACACGGGAGCCCTGTACAAAGGGAATGGTCTGGAACCGGTCCTGTCCATACAGGAAACGGTCAGGACGGCCTTCGATGTGGATATAGACTTGCTAACACGGGGCGACTATACCCTGGAGCTTCAGTCGGTACGCGATGATGATGGAAAGGGATTCTCACCGACCAGCGTACTCTCCCGTTCATCCTTTACCATAGGGGATATCATCAGCTATGTGGCGCCGGTCATTACATCGCCCCGGGCGGGCACGGAGACAAACCGCCTGGAGGTTCTGCAGAACGGCCTTCCCATAGGGTGGACATCATCCTACGATTTTCCCTCCTATGAAATCGTGCTCAAACAGAAGGATTCGGGCACCCTTCTTCTCCGCAGGGTTACCAGCAGGAAGACCTTTACCATCGATGATCTCTATCCGGACAGCTATTCGGTCGAAGTCAGGGGTATCGACAGTGAAAACAGAACCTCACCCATGGGGGAAACCGATGTGACCGTACTTACCGTGGAGCCCCTCGCACCGGTCCGAGTCACCTCGCCGGCCAGGGGATCTATCGTGGATATGTCCGACCGGGACAGCCTGGAGTTCAGCTGGAGGCCTACCGAAGCGGGAGAGACCTACACCATAGCCCTTTACAGCCGGGAAGGATCGAGAATATTTCAGACCGATGACTTTCGGGGGACAAATTACAGTTTTACCGATCTGTCAAAGCTTGACGTGGGAGATTTTACCTTTACCGTCAAGGCGGTTAAAGAGTATAATGACATAGGCATAGTCAGATCCTCCCCGGAGACGAGAGTCGACTTCGCCATAACAATAAAGTCCATAGGAGCGGCTCCGGTCATTCTTTCGCCGGATATTCAATATGCGGATTAGGTTTATCCTACAGATAATTCTCCTACTCCCACTTTTTCCCCTCCTTTCTCAGGAAGGGGATGAGATCAAAGAGAAGCGATTGGAATGGGAAGCTGTTGATGGGGCCGCCTTTTATCTAGTGGAGATAGAATCGGGAGGGACCATCATCTATTCCATCAGGACGGAGGACGCATTTCTGCCCCTTTTCCTTACTCCC
>QKAI01000302.1 GCA_003246505.1 Spirochaetaceae bacterium
GTCCGCGTTCTTGATGTACTGGGCCTCGTCCAGGATGACGTAGGTGTATTCGATGTCCTTGAACTGTCCTATGTCGTTGCGCAGGGTCTGGTAGCTGACCAGGGTGATGAGGGGCTCCTTGAGCTCCGCCGTGGAACTGGTCCTGTCCGTGCCGGAGTGGCGCAGGTAAGTGAAGTCCGGGGTGAAGCGGCTGATCTCCTTCTCCCAGTTGGGAAGGGTGCTCACGGGAGCCACGATGAGGACCCGCTTCAGCTCCCCCTGGTCGTAGAGGTTCTGGAGAAAGGCCAGGGTCTGCACGGTTTTTCCCAGACCCATGTCGTCGGCCAGGCAGCCGTTGAGGCCGGTGCGCTTGAGGAAGTGGAGCCAGTTGACCCCCGCCTGCTGGTAATCCCGCAGGGTCCCCGCGAAGGATTCCCCGGCGGGGTAGTTTTCGGTGATGTCGAAGTTGTCTATGACCCGTTCCAGCTCCCTGAGCCGGGTGACCGTCTCGCTCTCCCTGTCCTGGAGGGAGTGGTAGATGAGATTGATCAGGCCGATGTTGTTCCGGCAGGTCTTAAGGACCCCGTCCTTGCCCAGTCCCAGCCCGTAGAGTGTTTTGAGCTGCTCTATCTGCTCCCGGTCTATGATATAGAGCCCCTTCCGTCCGGCGGCGTAGTTCTGGTCCAGGAGGAGGTCGTCGATCTCCACCAGGTCCTCCCCCTCCTCCGAGGAGATGACCGCCTCTATGCTGAGCCAGTCATTGTCCTCGCGGAGGCGGAAGGAGAGCCCCCCCCGGCCCAGAATGCTTTTTCTGTCACGCTTTCTTTTGAGCTGGATGCCGTAGTCCAGAAGGCCCTGGCCGTACTTTGCCAGGAATTCCTCCTGATCCATGGTCAGGGCGAAGTTGTAGTACCTCACGGCCCCGAATATCTTCGTATGCACCTCCTGTCCGAAGGTGTAGAGGCAGCGGCTGCAGATGGCCTGCTCGTAAACCATGTCCCGGCGGGTGTAGCTGATGCTGTCCGGCTTCTGATCCAGGATGAGGCACTCCTCCGCGTTGCGGAAGGGGAGCTGGAGCCCCTCGTAGTTGAAGTAGAGGATGAGGTGTAGTTCGTTCCTCCGGCCCTGGGAAATCTCCAGGATGGGATAGCTGTTAAGCTCCCGGTATTCGAATTCGGGAAAATCGTCGGTGGTCTGAATGCCCTGGATCTGGAATCCCTCCAGGGTTTCCATGGCGTCCTTCATGGTAAAGAGCTCGCTGTTGCGAAAGCTTCTGATGATCTCGGTCAGGACGTGATCCCTCTCCAGGAGATAGACCTGGCCCTCCTCCATGGTGTAGAGGTAGTGGTAGTTCTGGAAAAAATCCCCCGTCAGGGGAAGGGCGCTCTCCTCGGTGATCTTCCCCTCCGGATAGAGGACCGGGGCGAAGAGGGGGTCGAACCGGTCGAAGGAGTGGAAGCGGAAACCCACGGTCCACTCCTCGATGCGCCTGAGCTTGAGCCGGAGGGGACGGGAGAAGTCCGGGGTATAGTAGACTTCGGGAAAGTCCGGATCCTCCAGCAGATCCACCAGGTCGGGCACCAGGATGTCCCCCTTGTACCGGGTAATCCGGTCCATGACTTTCTGCTGGGTCTCGTTGAGGCCGATGTCCCCTTCCCTGTAAAAAAAGAAAGACCGCCCATCAAACAGGGACGGTTCGAAATTGTAATGACCGTAGCTCTTTCGTAATTTAAGGGCCAGTCTCTTATCTCTCATAATGTGAAAAAACCTCTCCGGGACAGGCTTCCCGGAGGGGCCGAATCCCTTATTCTATGTTATTAATATACCATCGGGGGAGAAAATAGTTACCCACAAAAGATTAATTATTCTTGAATTATGTTGTCAATTTTTGTTGTGGGGGGACGAATTCGGGTATTGAGAAAAATGTTTACAAAGGGGATATTCCGAATATAATAGGATGGGTTAAGGGAAGTTTCGCGAATGTATAACATGATTCTGGTGGATGACGAAGCCATCATCCGGGAGGGAATTTCCAGCTGTCTCCCCTGGGGGGACAACGGATTCAATCTGACCGGCGTTTTCGAACAGGGCCTGGACGCCCTGGATTTCATAGAGAAAAACCCCGTCGACGTGGTCCTCTCCGACATCAATATGCCCCGGATGAACGGGCTGGAGCTGAGCCGCGCCCTGGGGGACCGGTTCCCCCATATCACCGTGATCCTTCTCACCGGCTACGACGATTTCGAATACGCCCAGGAGGCGATTAAAAACCAGGTGAGGGAATTCCTCCTCAAGCCCATTACAAGGAACGAGCTGGCCCGGGTCCTGGAGACGGTGCAGAGCGAGCTGGACGAGAAGAGGGAGCACCGCCGGCTGCAGGATGAGCTCCAGATGAAGCTGGACCAGAGCTTCCCCCTTCTGCGTGAGAGATTCCTCTACCGCCTCTCCACGGGGCGCATCGGGCCGGAGGCCCTGTTCCTCCGCAAGGATTTCTTCGGCTGGCGGGATCTGGAAGGGTTCTACCGGATCCTCCTGGTCTCCTTTCCCCCGGGCCTGAACGACCTGGACCGTCTCTCCCTGGCGGAGTTTCTCAAGGAGAGGGTGGAAGGGGATGACCGGGTTTTTTTCAATCCCGACGAGGATCTGGTGATCCTGCTGCAGGACGGGAGCCGTAGGACCCTGGAGGAGCGGTCCGACCGCCTTTCCGAAGAGGCCTTCCGCCGGTTTTCCGCCTCCCGGGGGCGGCCCGTATCCATAGGATGCGGTGAGACGGTGGAGCAGACCGGGGATCTGGCCCGCTCCTACAACGGGGCGTTGAACGGGGTGGAGTACTCCCGCATCATGGGCCTTTCCCGCATCTCCTCGGCGGGGGACATCCGGAACAGGGAGAAGCTGCAGCCCCTGGAATTCAACCGCCTCTGCGACCGCGTCATCGGGGGTCTCAAGAACGGGGGAAGCCTGGAAGGCCTGGATGCCTTCGAGGAGCTCCTGGGCTACCTGGAGACCCGCTTCGTCACCGGAGACCAGCTGAAGGCGGGGATGATCAAGCTCTACTACATGATCTCCTCCTTCGCCGTTGAGATCGAGCTTCTCCTGCCCGAGGAGGAGATCCTCCCCCTGGACGGGGAATCCTTCTCCTCCCTGGAGAGGGCCCGTGAATTCTTCACCTCCATGCTGGGAAGCCTGGACCGGCAGATAGAGAGGCGGCGGAACGACATCCTCCTCTCCCGGATCGACAGGGCCCGGGCCATCATCGAGGAGCGGTACCGGGACAGCAAATTCTCCCTCCAGGACATCTGCGATGAGCTGTTCCTCTCCACCAGCCAGTTCAGCCTGCTCTTCAAGGAGGGGACGGGGAAGACCTTCGTGGAGTACCTGACCGCCTGCCGCATGAGGGAGGCGAAGAACCTGCTCATGAGCACGGACCTCAAGGGGTACGAAGTGGCGGAACGGGTGGGCTTCGCCGATCCCCGGTACTTCACCCTCATTTTTAAGAAGCAGACCGGAATGACCGCCATGGAGTACCGCCGGAGCCGCAGCCGATGACCCAGACGAAAAGCGCCCCCCGCCCCTTCGGCACCCTGGACTCCCGGATCTACGCCATATTCACCCTGCTCATCTTCGCGGCCATCTTCATCATGCAGCTCGTCTCCTTCCGGTTCACCATGAACACGGTGCGCCGCTCCACCCTGGACAACAACCGGGCCATGCTCAAGCAGCTGGTGTTCCAGATGGACTCCTACATCACCGGGATGGACCCCCTTTCCCGGGCCGTTTCCGAGGACGGGGACCTGCAGGTCCTCTTCTCCCCCGGCGGGGAGGCCCTGGGCCCGGCGGAGAAGGGGAGGATCGAATCCCTCATCCAGGAAAGGCTGAACAGCTACGCCCGCACCCGGGAGGACATCTCCGACATCCTGGTCCTGGGCTACAACGGCATCATCATACCCAGCGAGAGGAACGTGACCATCAACCCCTGGACCTCCGTGGAGGACAAGCCCTGGTACACCGGGGCGGCGGAGGCCTTCGACCGGACCGTGGTCTCCTCCTCCTATGTCCAGAACCTGATCCGGGACCGCTACTCCTGGGTCATCTCCCTCAGCCGGGCCATCCTCTCCCTGGAGGACAGGAGCGTCCTGGGCATACTCCTGGTGGACCTGAAATTCAAGCGGATCAACGAGCTGTGCCGATCCCTCACCGTGGGCAAGCGGGGCTACAACTTCATTCTGGACCGGGAGGGGAACTACGTCTTCCATCCCACCCAGCAGCTCGTCTACTCCAGCATCAAGGAGGAGCCGGTGGAGGAGATCATGGCCCTCATCGCGGACAGGACGGAGGAGCTGTACCAGGAGGGGGACCGGTACTTCATGACCGAGACCTCGGACATCACCGGCTGGCACGTGGTGAGCGTGGTCTACGACCGGGACATCGTTACCGACTGGCAGTCCGTCCAGGGCCTCTACTCCCTCCTGGGGCTGGCCATGTTCCTTATCGTGGGGCTGGCCACGAACCGGGTCACCTCGAGCATCACCAAGCCGATCAAGAGGCTTCAGGGTATTATGCGGTCCGTGGACACCGGGGAGTTCCGCCTGGTGGGCAATATCAAAGCCTCCGACGAAATCCAGGAGCTGGCCCGGGAGTACGATACCATGGTCACCCGCATAAGGGAGCTGATGGAGGCCAACACCCGGGAGCAGGAGCTCAAGAGAAAGAGCGACCTGAAGGCCCTCCAGGCCCAGATAAACCCCCATTTCCTTTACAACACCCTGGATTCGATCATATGGATGGGGGAGATGGGGCAGAGCGAGAAGGTGGTGCAGATGACCTCGGCCCTCTCCAAGCTCTTCCGCATCAGCATCAGCAAGGGGCGGGAGCTCATCCCCATCCGGGACGAGATAGAGCACGTCCGCTCCTACCTGACCATACAGGAGATGCGCTACCGGGACAAGTTCACCTACGAGATAGACGTGGATCCGGACCTCTACGAGATGATCACCCTCAAGATCACCCTGCAGCCCCTGGTGGAGAACGCCATCTACCACGGGATCAAGGAGGCCGATTACGTGGGGTTCATCTCCATAGGCGGCTTTATGGAGGACGGGGCGGTTATCCTGGAAGTGCGGGACAACGGCTGCGGCATGAACGAAGCCCAGCTGGCCGATCTGATCCGGGGCCTGAACACGCCCCCGGAGGAGCGTTCCACCCGGTCCCGCCAGGGCATGGGGGTGCATAACGTGCATGAGCGCATCCGCATCTACTTCGGCAGGGAGTACGGCCTAACCTGCGAGAGCGCCCCGGGCAAGGGGACCCTGATCCGGGTGCGCATCCCCGCCGCCGAGCAGGAGGTGTTGATTTGAACAAGTGGTATCTGCTACTTCTGAGCCTTCTGGCGGCTCTATTCCTGTTCATGGCCCTCTCCTTCATGTACCAGTTCTCCGGGGAGGAGGAGCCCCTGGCCACGGAGCCCATACAGATCATCCTCAAATCCAATATAGGCCCGGCCATGGACTTCTGGAACGTGGTGAACCAGGGCATACAGGACGCCTCCCGGGAATTCGGGGTGGAGGTGGAGATTTCCGGCCCCCGGTACGAGAAGGAGATCAGCCGGCAGGTGAACATCCTGGAGAGCCTTATCGCCAAGAAGCCCCCCCTGATCATCCTGGCCGCCAATGACTATACGGAGCTGGCCGGTCCCGTGGAGGACGCGGTGATGAGCGGCATCCCGGTCATCACCTTGGATTCGGGGGTGGATTCGGACATGCCCGTCGCCTTTATCGCCACGGACAATATCGAGGCGGGCCGCAAAGCGGGGAGGGAGATCAAGAGGCTGATCCGGGACAATCCCCGCAAGGAGATCGCCATCATGAGCCATATCCGGGAGACGGCCACCGCCATCGAGCGGGAGAGGGGCGTGCGGATGGAGCTGGACGAGGGGGACGTGGTGGGGACCTGGTTCTGCGATGTGGAAAAGGAAAAGGCCTACCGCATCACCAAGACGCTCCTGGAGAATCGGAACCTGGGGGGAATCGTCGCCCTTAACGAAGAGGCCGCCCTGGGCGTGGCCATGGCCATAGACGAGGAACATGCCCAGGACCGGGTCTACATGGTCGCCTTCGACAACGCCCTGCAGGAGATGACCTATCTGGAAGAGGGGGTCATCAAGGCCACCGTGGTCCAGCGGCCCTACAATATGGGCTATCTCTCCATCCGGACCGCCTACGAATATCTCCGGGGGGGTGACGTGGTGCCCCATCGTCGCCATTCCGCTGTTCGTCCTCGCCTTCGCGATGGATCAGGCAACGGCGCAGGGAACGGCGCTGGTGCTTATGGTGCCGAACCTGTTGATC
>QKAI01000452.1 GCA_003246505.1 Spirochaetaceae bacterium
GAATCGGCCTTGGCTAATTCACTATAGATATAGCGTTCGAACATGGCCCTGTTATAGACACCGGTCAGCTTATCCTTTAGTGCGGTTTCGGAAAGCACCTTGTTCTGGCTGAACAGCTGAATGCTCCTGACGGAATGTCTGTATAGGAAGAGGGTTATGCCAAGGATAAGGATAAACCCCAGAATCGTTACCAGGATGACACTGGAGAATCGGGAATCCAAATCTATGGGCACATAGGAAATGTCCCACAGACCAAAATCCGTTTTCTTTGTTACCCTTGCCGGATTCCGGTTCAGAATATCGGGATCCCCATATACAACGGAGTAGTTTTTATTGCCATCCCTTACAAGGACGTTCATACCCGCGTCCCGGCTGATCTCATCCATGTATGTTATGAATTTTTCCCCGTCCAGAACGATACTGGCCTGCCCCCAATACTCATTTCCCTTCTCTATGGGAATGCGGATGATGTAACCGATCCCCCCTTGAACCAGGTTTACCGGGCCAAGAAAGGCTTTGACGTTTTGATTCTTAACCTTAAGGATCTGGGCGGCCTGGGACTCGACTTGGGCCAGATCGACTCCGATAACCGAGGAATTTCCTTCCTGGGGATAGTTCCATAAGACGGTGGTATCCTTGAGTATACCCACATTGCGAATATACTCTTTGTTATCCCTTAATAGGTACTCCAGGAAAGTATAGATTTCATTATCATCCAGGATATCATTGGTATTAACATAGGCAAGAAAGCCAAATAAAATATTGGAATTTGATACGAGAAAGTGTTCCAGACTGTTATTAAAGATAAGGTATCTGTAATGAGCATCTATCGTTCTCTGAGCCTTCTCCTGGTTAAAGAGAAGAATCGAGATTCCTGAAAGTATTCCGCTAAGGAACAGGAAAACGGCGAGAGATATTGTAACGGCTTTGAAATTGACAGGCCTATGCTTCATTTTATTTCCAGTGTCTCTGATAAGTATAGAGGAAATAGACGAAGAATAAAAGGATCGCCCAGAAACAATATTTTAGAAACTCTTAAAACCTGTGCCGGTTTATCCGGCGAGGGTGAAATGGGAGACGCTGCTGTGGATGGCGGCGATGTCTTCGATCACTTCCCTGACCCGTTCGAAAATGGAGATCATCTCCCCCTGCACGTCCTTTGTCCCTATTCCGATTTCCGATACCGCCTGCAGCACCTGGGTCGAGATCTCGTCGGTGCTGATGACGTTTCTCTCCACGCTGTCGCTGACCGCTCTCATGCTCTCCGTGGCCATGCTTACCCTGGCGCTGACCTCCGATAGGTTGCTTACGGCCTGGGCGATTTCCGTAGACCCGGAACTCATCTCCACCATGGTATTGTCGATCTCCGCCATTGCCACCAGAACGTTATTGACTTCGGAGCCGATGGCATTGAAGGCATTTGACGCCTGGCTGGTCTCGTCGGTCAGCTCCTGGATCTGCGCGACCGCCTGGTTGATTATGTCCCGGATCAGAACGGCGTTTTTATTGGTGTCCTCCGACAGCTTTCTCATCTCGTCGGCTACGACCGAGAATCCCAGCCCCTGTTTTCCCGCATGGGCCGCCTCTATGGCCGCATTCATGGAAAGGAGGGAGGATTTGCCGCTGACGGCGCTGATAAGCTTGGTAATGCTGTTCATCCTCTCTATGTACTCCCCCAGCATCCGGGCGGTCTCGGAGGAGGCGGAAAGCTTTTCCCGGCCCGTTTCCAGCACGGTTTTAAGGGAGAGGGCGGATTCGCTCCTCGCGTGGGTCGTCCTCGTCACATTCTCTATGGAGCGTATCAGCTGCTCCACCGACGCGGATGACTGGGATACGACGCTGACCTGCCTTTCCACCTGGTTCTCGAGGGATTCCGCCGTCTCAGAAATCTGCTGCGCCGAAATCTTGAGTTCCCTGACCATATTCTCAAGGGAGACGGTCTGGGTGCGGATCGAATCCAGATTCGTTCCGATCTCCGTCATGGCAGCCTGGGTCTCCTCCGTGGAGGCGGCCAGGCCCTCCTGCATTCTGCCGCTTCCCCTGGTCACTTCCTCGGACACGATCTGGATCTTGCTGATGACACCGCTGAGGGAGGAGAGAAGACTGTTCAGGGATGTGCTGAGGTGCATGATCTCCACATATTTCGACTGGGGTATGGTCTGATCCAGCTGGCCTTCGGCGACGGACAGGGCTATGGCGCAGAGTTTCTCGATGGGCCGGGAAATCGACGATGTGGAGTAAAAAGCGAAGAGGGATGAAAAAATGACAGAGGCGATTATGGCGGCAATGGATATCCGGTCAATGAACTGCAGGCCGCTGGTAATATTGAATATGCTCAGGGAAACCTGATCCGACGCCTCAGTCCGCAGATCATTGACATAGTCGGAGGCCTCCTCGGCTATGGCGCCGAAGTCTTCCAGAAGGTAATACCCCTCCTCTCCATCCCCGTCGGCAAAAGCGTCGAACATGTCCAGGCCCGCATTGTACATCCCGTTGGCCAGATCAAGGAGACTCTCCAGTTCCCCTATTTTCTCCTCGGAGGAATCCTTCTCCAGATTCTTTATGTGCTGCCGCAGGTCTCCGTAGACCCGGTCCGCCTGGTCCAGTCCGAAGGTGTCCCCGGTCAGGGCGGCGTCCAATATCCATCGCTGGGTGGTCACCAGGGAGAGGGCTATCTCCTCCAGGCGGCGGGACTGGGGCAGCAGTTCGGTCTGGACCATGCTTGCCGTCCCTATGCCCCTCTGGTTAAAGAAAACGGTAGTCAGGGCGCTCGCCATAAAGAGCATAATGATTACGAAGGATGATATAAGGATTCTTGAGCGTATTTTTGTCATGCCAGATCTCCCGTTCTTTTGTTTCAATCGGAAATCAATCCGGATAATTCCTTTAGGAGCGTCTCCATATCCTGAACTGCGATGAGGACTCGGTTGGCGTTTTCCCTTTCGATGGCGTTCTCCAGATCTTCCATCTTCTCTTCCATCTCGCCGCCGAGGGAGCCGACTCCGGCGACGCCGGAATGGCTGTCGATGAGCCGGTTCAGAAATTCCTCGATCTCTTCGAGCTCGTCCTCGGCCCCGTCCCATTCGCCCTCTTCCAGCACTTCCTCCTTCAATTCATCAAGCTGCCTTTCGATGAAATCGAGAAGGGGGGGAGTCCTGTAGCTGAAGGAGTCCATAATCTCAAAGAGGGTCATGGATATTTCTATGCGGGCCTCTTCGTAATCCTCGCTGTCCGCCCGTTTCTGGCGGAGGCCCTCTTCGTAATCCCCAAGATATCCCATGAGGGCGGTCAGGAGATTTCCCGACCCGGCGGCATTGATTTCGCTGGAGATACCGGAAAGGTCCTCCCTGATTTTTTCTATACTTTCCAGGGCCTCATCATATTCGCCTTCATCGTGGGACTCTTCGAGGGTCCGGATATTCTCGGATATATAGCGAAGGCTGCGCGGAGGGCGGGGTTTCGCCCCTGCCTGGGCGCTTATCGATAGGGCGATGAGGGAAAGCATCAACAGGATTAAAAATTCTTTACCGTTCATGGAAGGAATTTTCGTTCACCAAATAGGGAAATGCAAGTAATTCGATAAAGAAAATGAATTATCTTTATAAACGGGGAAAGAAGGATCCGATGAAGATATAATAGAGGATGGGGCTGATCATGGGATGCCTGTGGCTGGCCGGATCGTTTGAAATACAAAGAGAGATAAATAAAAGTGGATTATATAAAAGCGGCGAATATTAATGATTTCAAGAGCGAAAGAATCAAGAGCGTAACCATACTGGGAAAGAGAGTCGGTATCATCAGGGGGCAGGATTCCGAATTCTATGCCATAGAAGTCGGCTGTAAGCACCAGGGGGCGGATATTACCAAGGGTTCCATCTCCGGCGATATCGCGACCTGTCCCCGGCACGGTTGGAAATTCAACCTGGTAACGGGGGAGTGTCTGAATCGCAATACCTCAAAATTAAAAAGATACGGCCTGAAAATAGAAGGGGATGTGATACTGATTACCTCCATGCCTCTGCCGGAGGAGGAGAAGGATGAGGATCCCCTTTTGCATTTTTTTGACTGAACAAATTTATCAGGGAGGAGACTATGAACAAAAGTGATGTCCGGAGAAACCGATTCATGCTTAAGGGACCCCTGGCGACAAAGGGTTATGACTGGTGGTGGCATAGTTTTACGGGATACAAAAGGTCAAACGGGGAAGCCCGGTCATTCTTCATTGAGTATTTTGTCTGCAATCCCGCCCTGGGCGGGGAGAAACCGGCTTTCGGGCAGATACCGGACCATCCCCATGTCAAACCCTCCTACGCCCTGATCAAGGCGGGCTATTGGGGCAAGGAGTCCGGTCAGATTCATAACTTCTACGGCATTAGGGATTTCCGCTGCGGGAAAGGGGATCTGGACCTGTCAATCTCCCATTGCACCCTCACGGAAAAAAGGATGAAGGGCAGCTGTTCCCTGACCGAGGAGGAGGCGAAAAACCATCCTGAATATATGTCCGACTGGGGCAGCATGGGCTGGGATCTGGGGATAGACAAAAAGATCGCCTTTCATGTCGGCTACGGGGCTTCCCCCTTTTTCCGGGCGATCAATGCCTTTGAGATGTATTGGCATGCGGAGGGTATGAAAACGGAATACTCCGGGGAGATGACTCTTAACGGGGAGGTTTACGATGTCATCCCCGAAAAATCATTCGGCTATTCAGACAAGAACTGGGGGGCCGATTTTACTTCCCCCTGGCTATGGATAAGCAGTTGCCGCATGGAAAGTCTGGTGACGGGAAAGGCTCTGCTTAACTCCGCCGTCGAGATGGGGGGAGGGAATCCCCGGGTCTACGGGCTCTCCCTGGGAAGAAAACTCCTGGGTTCCCTGTTCTACGAGGGGGAGCTCTTCGAGTACAATTTTTCAAAATTCTGGACAGGTACGAAAATCGATTTCCGGTTTACCGAGGGGGAATCGGTTAACCGCTGGAGCATAGGGGCGCAGAACCGCAGCTCCCGGATGGAGCTGACCCTGGAGTGCAAAAAGGAGGAGATGCTCCTTATCAATTATGAAGCACCCGATGGCAGGAAACGGCACAACCGGCTCTGGAACGGGGGAACCGGTTACGGAGAGATCAAGCTTTACCGGAAAAAAAGGAAAAAGCTGACCCTGATCGATCATATGGCCATTAAAAATACGGGATGCGAGTATGGGGAATACGCCTCCCCCTAGGCCTGGGAAATGCGGATGTTCCTATACAGCGATCGGCGGGTGAACATCTGCCTCAGGCCGATGCGCCCCCAGTGGATGGGGGGGAACCGGTCATTGACCCAGCGGCAGAGCTTCTCCTTCTCCCCGTTGCTTATATGGAAATACAGGACCTGCCCCTTCTTGATCAGGGTGATCTTATGGGGGACCCCGCTGGCGAAGAAATCCTCCGGATCGTAATCGGGGGCTATCTCGGTCCCCTCCAGGGGGCCCGCCATGTAGCGCCGGCACCGTATGTAGCCGGGCGCCCCGTCCCTGTCGTGATCAAAGGCCGCATAGGAGATATGGTAGGTGTTCATCCCTTCATAGTACCAGCGCATCAGGGGCACCTCCCTGAGCCGGCGCCACTCCTTCACATCCTGCCCGTAGGGGGCTTCCCCCGATCCCCGGGCCTGGATATAGAGGATGTTCACGCACCGCTTTTCCCTGTCCATGCGGGTGAACTCGTACTCCATCTTCAGGTCCCCCCCGAACTCCCTGTCGGTCCAGAGAACACCGTGGTGGCTCTCCTCCAGGAAGGTGTCCCCCGCTTCGAACAGCATGCCCCCCTCCCCGTTGGTGACCCGGGCCACCCGGCCGTCCAGGAACCACTTCTCCCGCCAGTCCCCGGTGCCCCCGTCCTGAAAAACCTCCCTCCAGTGACCCTCCCGGAGTCTCTCAAATTCTTGCCGGTCCCCCACTTGTATTCCCCCTCTCCCCGCATCAGGCCCGGCGGAATCCGTCGCCCCGGGACCTATGGATCAATTCTACCACATCATCCAGGGTCGGGGGCAGGGAATCCCCTATGAATTCCAGGGCCACCATGGCATTCAGGCACCACTGGGCCACAAAATTCGTGGAGATCCAGGGGATCTCTTCCCCCTGTCTCTCCCGGGAGAGGAATCCGTCCCGGTCGTCCCCGTTTATCAGCCCCCGGAGCAGCTGGCTCCAGGTCCGGTCCGCCGTCTCCCGATCCTTCAAATACCAGGCCCCGTAGGCTCCCATGGCCGCGGCCATCATGGGAAAGGTGAACTCCCTCTCCCCTATCAGGCCGTCCGACTCCACCAGCTGCCGC
>QKAI01000032.1 GCA_003246505.1 Spirochaetaceae bacterium
GACCTCCTCATCATCGACGACGAATACGAGATCCGCAACGGGATAGCCCGGTATTTCCCCTGGAAGAACCTGGGGATCCGGGTGGCCGCCGTCTGCGAGGGGGGAGCGGAGGCCCTGGCCCTTCTGGGGAAGAGGAAGATCGATCTGATCCTGTGCGACATCAAGATGCCCGGCATGGACGGCATCCGCTTCGCCGAGATCGTCCGGGAGTACAGCTACCCCTGCGAGATCGTCTTCCTGAGTGCATACAAGGACTTCGAATACGCCCGGAAGGCCATTGAGCTGGGGGTCAAGAACTACATCATCAAGCCCGCCGGCTACGAGGAGCTCCAGGCCACCTTCTCCCGCCTCGTGGAGGAGCTGGACCGGGAAAGGGAAGGGGGGAGGGACGCGCCCCTCCCCGCCCCGCCGGAGGCGTCCGAGGGGTCACTGACCGATCAGGTGCGCATGCTCGTCTCGGCGGACATGCGCAACGCCTCCCTCACCTCGGTCTCCGACTCCCTGGAGCTGAGCCCCAACTACCTGAGCTCCCTCCTGAACCAGGAGTGCGGGAAGACCTTCTGCGCCATCGCCATGGAGGTGCGCATGAAGGAGGCCGCCGCCCTGTTGAAGAATTCCCACCTGAGGGTATACGAAGTGGGGGAGTCGGTGGGCTATGTGAACGTGAAGAGTTTTACCCGGGCCTTCCGCCAGTATTTCGGCATTCCCCCCCGGGAGTACGGCGCTTCGGCCCATGAATAGAAACCAGAAGGCCCGTTTCTACGCCCGCAAGTACCTGACCTCCCTGATACCGGTGGTACTGCCCCTGCTCATCCTGGGGCTGGTCTCCATGACGGCCACGGGGAAACTGATAAGGGAGGAGATGACCTCCCTCACGAAGAAGCAGCTGGACGTGCTCCGGTACGACCTGGAGCAGACCATCCTGGAGCTGGACTCCCTGAACCTGGCCTTCGGTTCGAACAATTCGGTCATTTCCGTGGTGGACGAGGTCCTCTCCAAGAGGGACACCCTCTCCTTCGAGGATATCCGGCAGGTGAGAATCCTCACCAACTTTCTTAACGCCCAGATCAACGGAAAGCCCTATGTGGACTCCTTCTACCTCTTCCTGGAGTCCTACCCGGACCGTTTCTTCGATTCGGGGCAGGGCATTGTGGAATTCGATCAGTTCACCGACCGCTCCTGGCGGGAGAGCTATCTCTCCCGGGGGAGGGAGGACCTCCTCTGGACCGAGGGCCGGGATATCTACCGCTACGAATTCGAAAAGACCCCCCGGCCCTGCATCACCTTCTACCGGCGCATTTTCCCCGCCCTGAACAAGAGGGACGGGGTGCTGGTCCTGAACCTGGACCGGGCCTACTTCGACAGCCTGCTCGGTGAGTCGCTCCTCTACCGGGATCAGGAGATTTTTCTCCAGGACCGGGACGGACAGGTCATCCTCTCCACGGAGGGAACCCTTCCCGATCTGAACCTCCCGGCTCCCGATGAACGGGAAGGGGAATTTGCCCTCATCCGCCGGGAGGGGAAAGCTTTCTTCCTCTACGTCTCGCCGGTGAACTACTACGGCTGGAAGATCGTCTCCCTGATTCCCGAGAAGAGCCTCACCTACGTTTACGACACCATCCGGAATCTCATCGTCCTGCTCCTGGCCCTCTCCCTGGTGATGGGTTTTCTCATCACCCTCTCCCTCATGAGGAGGAACTCCAAGCGGGTCGCCGCGGTGACCGCCCTCTTCGAGCAGGCCGAAAGGGGGGAGGCGCCCATCGTCCCTCCCCGGGAGAGGCATGATGAGTACGACTATATGATCCAGACCCTCATCCAGACCTTCCTCAACGAACGGTACGCCAAGCTGCAGCTCTCCGAGAGGGAAACCCGCCTGGAAAACCTGGAACTCAAGACCCTCCGGGCCCAGATCAACCCCCACTTCCTCTTCAATACCCTGGAAAGCCTTTATTGGATGGTCTACGGGGACAAGGGGCTTCCCTCCGCCGCCTCTGCCATGGTGAAGGATCTCTCCTCCCTCCTGCGCTACTCCATGGAGAACGGGGAGCGGGTGACCCTGGAGGAGGAGGCGGATCACGGGAAGGCCTATCTGGCGATCCAGAAAATCCGCTACCGGGACCGGTTCACCGTGGATTGGGACATGGCGGAGGGAACCGGCGGCGTGCCGGTGGTGAAGCTGCTCCTCCAGCCTCTCCTGGAAAACGCCGTCTACCACGGAGTCCGCAGGCTGGAGCGTCCCGGAGTAATCCGTGTCGCCTCCCGTCTGACAGGGGAGGGGGATCTCCTGGTCTCCGTGGCGGATAACGGCCCGGGCATGGCCGAAGAGGCTCTGGAGGATCTCCGGACTGTCCTCTCCCGGGATCAGCCCCCGGACGATCACATAGGGCTCTACAATACCCACCGCCGGCTTCTCCTGAATTACGGCGAGGGATACGGGCTCTCTTTCCCCCGGGACGGGGAGGAGGGGTTCACCGTGCTGGCCCGGCTGCCCCTCCGGAATCGTTGAATCGGCACCCTTCTGTCGTTGAATTTGCACCCTAATTGTCATTTCGAGGGAAAAGTGTGGACATTATCCGGAAAAGTGGTCCCTTGCGGCCCGGAAAAAGTGCACTTAAGATAAACCATAAAATTCCAAGGAGCTATTTTTTATGAAGAAAAACACTGGTTTTTTCCTGCTTTTTCTGCTTCTCTCCTCCCTCTCCCTCTTCGCATCCGGAGATAAGGAAGGGGCCGGAGCAAAGGAGATCCGCTTCGCCTGGTGGGGCGGAGACGCCCGTCATCAGGCCACCGTCGCCGCGATCGACGCTTATAACGCCGCCCATCCGGAGACCTTCGTCAAGGCGGAGTACCAGGGCTGGGACGGATACTATGACAAGCTGATTACCCAGCTGGCCGCCGGCACCGGTCCGGACGTGTTCCAGTTCGTCACCGCCTTCTTCAGCGACGTGCGCAAGAATCCGGAGCTCTTCTACGATCTGAGAAAGCTGGAAGGCCTGGATCTGACCGGCTGGTCCGACACGACCCTGGATATCATGAGCATCGACGGCAAGCTGGTGGGAACCCCCCTGGGACAGAACGCCCGCATCCTGGTTTACAACAAGGACCTGGCGGATAAGCTGGGAGTAAAAATCGACGGTTATTTCAACTGGGATCAGTTCCACAGCATGGTGCAGGCGGCGAAGAAGAAGGATCCCTCCGTGGTGGGCTACAGCGGCATCATGGACCAGATCTACTACGCCCTCATGGGATATCTGGTGCAGACTTCGGGCAAAATGTTCATCACCGATGACGTGGAATTCGGCTTTTCCGAAAGGAACCTGGCCGACGGCCTGGCCATGATGCTCACCTGGTTCGAAGACGGCACCTTCCAGGCCCTTAACAAAACGGCCCTTCTGAACAGCGCCTGGTCCGACCCGGAATGGCTGAACGGGCAGGTCCTCTTCTCCGAGACCCCGGTCACCCAGCTGGGCCAGCAGATGAAATACGGCTTCAAGGCGGACATCACCCGGTACTGGGTCAAGGACGGGGCTAAGCTTACGGGCAACCCGGTGGGCCCGAACATGATGTTCTGCGTTAACAGCCAGACCGCCCAGGCCGCCCTTGTCGCCTCAACCCTGAACTTCGTCCTCACCGGCGAGGAGGGGGTCAAGGCCATGGAGCTGCAGCGGGGCGTTCCCTCCAACAAGAAGGCCTACGACGTGCTGGTCAAGAACAACATGATCGACGACATGACCAGAAAGGCCATGCAGATCGTGGACGACACCGATACGGGGCTCTACTCCTTCATCGATCCCAACGAGATCCAGGACGCCCTGAAGGATACGATCCAGGTCGTCGGCTTCAAGGATCAGACCCCCGCCGAAGAGGCGAAGAATTTCATGGAGAAGGGCAACCGCATCCTCTCCAGCTACAAATAAAAATCCCACCGTCCGGGCTACGGCCCGGACGGTCTGCTTCCCAACGAGGTTTTCATGAATAAGATAAAAAGAAAGGAGTATGTGGGATATCTCTATATCCTGCCCTGGATCATCGGTTTCCTGACCCTGACCATCGCTCCCTTTGTTTCCACATTTCTCTTCTCTTTTACGGACTATTCCGTTCTGAGCGGACCGAAATTCACCGGTTTGAGCAATTACGTCACCATGTTCACCCTGGACGACCTGTTCCTGAAATCCCTTAAGGTCACCCTGGTGTACGTGTTCTTCTCCGTCCCCTGCAAGCTGGTCTTCGCCCTTTTCGTGGCCATGATCCTGAACAGGGACATCAAGGGCATCGGCGTCTACCGGACCGTCTACTACCTGCCCTCCATCTTCGGGGGAAGCGTGGCCCTTTCCGTCCTGTGGCGGATGCTCTTCATGGGGGACGGGCTGATCAACCGGATGCTGGCCACCCTTTCCATCAACGGCCCGGACTGGCTGGGGGACACCCATTACTCCCTCATCACCATCAGCCTGCTCCAGGTGTGGCAGTTCGGCTCCTCCATGGTGATCTTCCTGGTGGGTCTCAAGCAGATCCCCGATTATCTCTACGAGGCGGCCATGATCGACGGGGCGGGGAAGGCGAAGCGTTTCCTGCACATCACCCTGCCCCTCCTGTCCCCGATCATCTTCTTCAACCTGATCATGCAGACCATCAACTCCTTCCAGACCTTCACCGCCGCCTACGTGGTCACCTCGGGAGGGCCGATGCACTCCACCTACCTCTACGCCCTGCTTCTCTACGACAACGCCTTCCGGTACTTCAAGATGGGCTACGCCTCGGCCCTGGCCTGGTTCCTCTTCATGGTGCTCCTGGTGGTCACGAGCCTGCTCTTCAAATCGTCAGGCTTCTGGCTGCACTACATGGATTCGGAGAATTAAACATGAAAAAGAATAAAAACCTGATAACCCACTTCTTCCTGATCCTCTTCGGGATCGTCATGGTCTACCCCCTGGTATGGCTCTTCATGTCCTCCTTCAAGGAGACCATGGAAGTCGTCTCCTCGAGCAAACTCCTCCCGAGCAAGGTCATCTTCGACGGCTACGTGAGCGGCTGGAAAGGACACGGACGGCCCGGATTCGGCCTCTTCATAGGGAACTCCCTCTTCCTGACCCTGCCCACGGTGGTCCTGACCCTGGTCTCCAGCATTCTGGTCGGCTACGGCTTCTCCCGCTTCGAGTTCCCCTTCAAGAAGATCCTCTTCGGGCTGATGATCGGGTCGATCCTGCTCCCCAACACGGTGCTCCTGATCCCCCGGTACCTGATCTTCCGCAACATCAAGGTGCTGGATTCCTACCTGCCCTTCTGGATCCAGGCGGCGGCGGGGGTGCCCTTCTTCATCTTCATGTTCGTCCAGTTCTTCCGGGGAATCCCCAAATCCCTGGACGAATCGGCCCTGATCGACGGGTGCGGCTCCTTCAAGATCCTCATCTTCATCCTGCTGCCCCTTATGGCGCCCACGATCTTTTCGGCGAGCATCCTCCAGTTCATCTGGACCTGGGACGACTTCTTCCAGTCCCTGATCTACATCTCCAGCATCGCCCGGTTCCCCGTGTCCCTGGGGCTGCGCCTCTCCATCGACGCCATGGGCATCCCCCCCTGGAACGAGATAGCCGCCATGTCCCTCCTGGCCATGACGCCCCCCATCGTGATCTTCTTCTCCGCCCAGAAGTACTTCGTGGAGGGGATCGTCACCACGGGTATGAAGGGGTAGGGCCTGCCCCTTACCCCGTGGATTCGGATTTCTTATACTGGTGGGGCGTCAGCCCGGTTACACTTTTGAAGACCTTGTTGAAGGTGGATTTGGAATTGAAGCCCGAATCCAGGGCCACTTCCAGGATGTTGCAGTTTCGGTACTCCTCCTGGAAGAGCCTCTTCTTGAATTCCTCCACCCTGAAGGTATTGATGAAATCGTAGAAGTTCACCCCCCTCTCCTGATTGATGATGCGGGAAAGTTCCGTCCGGGACGTTTCCAGCCGATGGGCCAGCTCTTCCAGGGTCAGGGTGGGTTCCAGAAAAAACATTTCCCTTTCCAGAATAGCCGTAATTCTTTTAAGCAGTTCCCCGTCGCTGACCCTCTCCCCCTTTTTGCTCAGGGTGATCCTTTTCGTCACCCGGTCCATCCTGTTCATTCCCACCAGTCCCAGCACCATGATCACCCCGGTCAGAAACAGTCCGATGAGACCGTTGAACCGGTGCAGGGTGCTGTCCGTCAGGAGCATCAGGACGTCGGCGGCCAGGAAAATGATCAGTATGGCGAAGATGAAAAGGAAGAGCAGGAGCTGCCAGTTGCGGAACATCTCCCCC
>QKAI01000106.1 GCA_003246505.1 Spirochaetaceae bacterium
ATCCTTATCGGCCTCGACTTTATTCTGTTTCACCTGGAGAGTGAAGAAGTAATAGGCCAGACCGAAGGCGATGATATACATAAGGCCGTACCAGCGGACGGGAAGGCCCGGGATGATCTGGGGTCTGATCCAGGACGGGAAGTCCAGATAAAAGAGACTCATGCTTTTTCTCCTTGCGGTTCCGGTTGGGGTTTATCCCTCATTTTAGCGGTCTTTCCAGGATTTTACCACTTTTCTGGTCGAAATAGATTTCAACTGACCGCTTTTTAACCCTTATGTCCAAGGAACGTCCGTGGCTGTAGAAGACGGTGCCCTCATGGAGGTCGCCGCTGATTTTGATGCGGGAGGGGAAATGCTCCTCGAACTTCTCCCGGAGCAGAAAGATCTTCACGTTCTTCTTCTCCAGGGCCTTGAGCATGCGCACCTTCTTGTCCCGGGCGGTCATCATCAGGTCCTGCTTGTCCGGACGGCCCCGGGCCTTGTCTATGATCTGGTCAATGCGCATGATCTGGGCCTGGATCTTCTCCGTATCCTTGACCAGCTGGACGATCCTGTCCTCCACCAGAAAATCCTGGCCGAAATAGATCTCCGTCTTTATCCCCCGTTCGTTCCCTATGGAGAGGGCGGCGAGCCCGTCCCGCACCCGGATTTCCCCCCCCACGATCTTCATCTGCCCGTCGGGGGACTGGATATGGCCGTTGCACCTCACCCGGCAGCGCATCATCGCCTTCTGGCATAGGATCTCATCCGCCGCCATGAGATGGGACTCTTCGGCATAATCGAAGGTCAGCTTACGGCCGCGGACAACCGCTTTGCCGTTCCCCTTGATGCCCTTTTCTATAAAAACAGACTTATCCGCCGAGACCAGGGCCGCCTGAATGACCCCGTTCACGGAGATGTTCTCCCCCGCATTGATCATCGCCTTGGAGAGGACCGAGCCGTTGACCGTAACGTTGCCGGGAAAGTTAACCTGCCCCAGATTGGGAGAGAGGTCCCCCTCTATGAGAATCGTATCCTGAATGAAGAGCCGGCTTCCCGTGAAGATAAGGCGGCCGCTCTTCCCGGCGGTCAGCTTGATCACGTCCTGCTCATCGGTTTTGTTCTGAAGAATGTTCTCCCCAATCTCCAGGGATCCCTCGCCGGAACCGGATTCCACCGCCTCGCCGGTGACCGTATAGCCCTCCCGGTCGCCGGAGGAAACCAGATAGCCCACGTCCTCCCCCGCTTTGAGGGAGACGGAATTCTTGTTTTTATCCCTGTAGTCAATGTCGTGGAGGAGCTTGATCTCCTGGGTCTCGTCCATGGGGAATTTCCCCTCCGCCACGATCAGATCGGTAACCACCTCCCCCAGTCCGGACGCTTCCGCCGCCTGGTCGATGATCTCATCGAGGAGCCCCTCCTTGACGCCGGCCTTCGCCAGGGCTTCCTCTATGAGACGGCGGTCGGCGGGAAAGCCCGTACCCCGGGGAAGGCCGATGGAAAGGGTCGCCTTCATTTTGTTGGAGGAGAGGGTGATTTTTATGGGCGCGTTGGTGTGCTCCCGAATCCGGGCGTAGAGGGTGTTGTTCTGTCCGTCCTGGGCGATCTCCAGAAGACCGTCTATCAGGGCCGTACCGGAACCGCCCCGGTAATCGATGTTCTCATAGAGATTCAGGATCGGGTCGTTGCCGGAGAGGCCGGGAATCTCCTTCCCGTACACATCGATTCCGCTTTTTCCCTTCCCGTCCGCACTCAGGGCAAAAATCTTCTGATTCTTCTCCACGGGGGAGAGTTTTTGGATTTTCTCCATGGGAAAATCCCTGAGGGATGAATAAAAGGCGACCAGACCCGGATCGAGCTCGACCTTGTCCAGAAGCAGCTCCCTATAGGAATCGTCCATGAACTTGACCTGGAAATTGACGCTCCGGTCCTTTCCCCGCTCCGGCTTTTTCCCCTGGCAGAGCACCAGCTCCCCTTCCAGGTCGGAGGAATTATAAAAGGCCATGATCTCTTTGCCCGTTTTTTCTATGTCAACCCCTTTCAGGCCCGACTCGTTGACCCTTTTGCTCACCTCCTTAAGGGAGAGGGGCTTCCCCTTGCCCTGCCCTTTGCGCAGAAAAAGCTTCGCCTCGGTCTTCAGATAATCGGTCCGGAATTCAATGAGGGAGTCCCTGTCCATGGTGAGATTCAGTTTCCCCGGTTTGCGGGAGTTGATTGTCTCCTCGATAAAAGCGTTTACCCCGTCCTCTCCGATGAACTCCCCTTCCCTGTCCAGCTGTTCCCGGGCTTCCGCCAGGATGTCCTTGCCCGAGGGGGCCCGGAAGGTGCGCTTGCCCGGGGTGAATTCCAGATAGAGGCTGCTCCTGTCCTTGCTCGAAGTAATCTCCCACCGATGGTTTTCAAAGGGGATGAGGTCGACCCAGTTCTCCCCCTGCCGGATAATGCCGGAGACTTCCGCCGTCAGATCCCCGTCGGGGGTCTTCCCTATGCCCTTGCCCAGGAGAAAGGAACTCTCCCTCCCCGGGGAGGGGGAGATTTTCCGCCCGTAAACATCGGTCCCTTCCTGAGCTTCCCCGAAAAAAAGGAGGGAGCCCACCGTCTCTCCGGCGGAGACATAGGAAACCCCCTTGAGGCGGGGGCTGACCTTGACGTTAAACCGGGGGGGAGGGGCCTTGGAGACGACCAGTTTGACAATGCGGGAAAGCTCCCCGTCCAGCTCCTTCCCGTTCAGGGTAAACTCCCCCGTGGGTGTTGCCGGCCCGACTCCCTGGGCCACTATGCCGGAGCGGGTTTTCTCCCCCCTCTCCCCGAACAGAGCAAGAGCCTCATGGATGCGGTCCCGGTTGATTCCGTAGATAACCCCCTGCTTTTCCAGCAGATCCAGGACCTTCTGCGCCTCCCAGACCTCCCCCGGCGACTGGGGGGTGAAGACCAGGCGGACCTGGAGATTATCCTCGCTTATAAGGATGTCGATTTTCCCTTTGACCGTTCCCATAGCCCTTTTATTTTACTTCGAATCCGGCCTGAATGGCCTGGGTCAGTTTATGCTTGATCAGGCGGTTCTCTTTTCTCAGCTGGGTCAGCTCGTACTGCTGCATCTTGATTGTCTCGATCAGGTCCCCCTGGGTCAGGGCTCCGCAGTGGAGCAGCTCTTCCAGGGAGGTCTGCTTGTTTTCAAAATCCTGTTCCGCCTCATAGGCCGCTTCCAGAAAGCTCATGTCCCCGTCCCCCAGGGCCAGGGGCTCCACGGGGATATCCTCCATCTCCATAATCTTGTCGGCGATCCGGTAGATGGCCTGGGAAAGGATGGACTGGGGCTTGTAGACCAGGATCGGGAGCTGGGAGTTCAGGGCCAGATTCTGCAGGTCGTCCCGGTAGATAACCCCCAGATGCTCCATCTCCAGCCCCAGATACTGGCGGGAGGAGAGCTTGAGCTTATTCGCCCGGTTCGTATCCTTGGGATCCTCCAGCATGTTCATGATCAGCCGGGGACGCATGTGGGCGGTTTTATCCATGTATTCCTCATAGACGGCCATGTCCAGCTTCCTTATATTTTCCAGAAGCTTTCCCACATGGATCTTCTGCAGGGAAACCCCGTCCTTCCGAAGGCTCTCCATGTAGTCATAGACCGCCGATTCCCTGCCTATGCAGCTGTTCAGTACCCGGAATACGGCGTTCTTGAGAAAAAGGTAGGCGTTAAGGGTGGAGGTGAGGGTGGGAGTGGTCACCACGATGCCGCAGGTGGACAGGAGGTAGAAGTCCATGGTGTTGAAGCTGGTTCCCGCCCCCAGGTCCAAGAGAAGATAGTCGCACTCCAGCTTGGAGAGATTCCGGATAAGCCGGTTCTTCTCTCCCGACCGGATGTTGGCCACCCCGGGGAGCTCAGATTCACCGGGAATAAAGCGGAGGTTCTCATAGCCCGTGGGATAAACGATATCCTCCAGGGCGAGTTTGGAATTCTGGAGAAAGCTTCCCACCCCGGCGGAGACGGCCATCTGGCCTAGAATCAGGTGAAGATTGGATCCGCCCAGATCCAGATCGGCAAGAACCACGTCCTTTCCTGCCTGGGCGAGGGCGATGGCAAGATTGGCGGAGATAAGGGACTTGCCGACCCCCCCTTTCCCGCTGGCGACGGCTATCAGTTGCATGTAAGGACCTCCGGAGAACCGTAAAAAATACCGGTGAATTCAGTTTAAGCGGTTAAATAAGGGAAGTCAACACATGTCATTCGCCCAACCTTGATTAAAGGGCCCCGAAAGCATAAAATGGCCCCATGGAGCGAAAAGTGGAACGACGAATCTGGGCTATTACGACGATAACTCTATCTCTGATTCTGGCACTGGCCGTTTTCTCTCCCCAGCTCTTCGCCGAGGCGGACGGAGCGGGGAAAGGGGAGAAGACCACGGAGCAGTACATGAGGGAATTACAGTATACCTTCTATCTGCTCCTGCAGAATTATGTGGATGAGACCGATCCCAAAGTTCTTTACGAAGGGGCGATGAAGGGCATGCTGGACAGCCTGAACGATCCCTATACGGTTTTCGTACAGGACCTGTTCCTTCAGGACCTGAGCGATACCACCAGCGGCCAGTTCGGCGGGGTGGGCCTCTACATCACCACGGAAGTGTACGACGAGGAGAATCCCCGGGGGCGGATGAACTACGTGCGCGTGGTCTCCCCCATCGAGGGCACCCCGGCCTACAAGGCGGGCATTCACGCGGGGGATTATATATTCGAAATCGACGGGGAGTCGGCGGAGGGCTTTACCTCGGACCAGGTGTCCGATCTCCTCAGGGGCAAGGCGGGCACCGTGGTGAACGTCACCTTCCTCCAGGAGGGGGGCATCAAATACAACGTGGACATCAAGCGGGCGGTCATCGAGATCCCCACGGTCAAATTCGATAAAATCGACGAGATCGGCTACGTGCGCATCATCGAGTTCACCCCCTACACGGCGGACCGCTTCGAAGAGGCGGTCAGATCCCTTCTGAGGGACAGGTGCACCTCCCTCATCGTGGACGTGCGCAGCAACCCCGGGGGACTTCTCGATTCGGTGGTGGACGTGGCGGATTACTTCTTCAAGGACGGCACCATCGTCTCCACCCGGTCCCGTCTGGAATCGGAGAACGAAGTCTTCGAGGCGACCCGGGGCGTTCTCGTCCCAGAGGAGTGGCCCGTGGCGGTGCTCATAGATCAGGGATCGGCTTCGGCGGCGGAGATACTCACCGGGGCCCTTAAGGACCGGGACCGGGCCGTGGTACTGGGGGAGACCTCCTTCGGCAAGGGCTCGGTGCAGCAGTTCCTCCGCCTGGGGGACAACGCCATCAAGATGACCACCGCCCGCTACTACACCCCCTCCGGGGTGAATATCGACAAGACGGGCATCGAGCCGGACATCACCGTGGAGCCCCACAAGCTCTCCGACGAAGAGTTCGAATCCTACAAGACCATCGTGGAGGAGGACCGGATCGGCAAGTTCGTACAGGAGCAGGGAAACCCCACTACCCGGGCCATCAACGCCTTTATCGCCGGACTCCGGAGCGAGGGGATCAATCTGGACGAATACTACCTTAAGGTGCTCATCCAGAATGAGATCAACCGTCATCTGGACAATCCCCCCGTGTACAATCTGGAATATGACGACGTCCTCAAGAAGGCCGTAGAGGAGCTCCGGAAGTAAATGTTCCATACCCTCCCGATCCGGACGAACCGGCAGACCGAATTCATTGACATCACCCGTCAGGTAGCGGCCAGGCTCACGGAGGAGTCCTTTCAGGAGGGCATGGTACTGGTCTACTGCCCCCATACCACGGCGGGGCTTACCATCAACGAGAACGCCGATCCGGACGTGCAGCGGGACATGTTGCGGGAACTGAACAAAATCGTCCCCTTCGAGGACGGGTACGCCCACGGGGAGGGGAATTCCGCCGCCCATATCAAGGCCACCCTGACCGGCCTGAGCGTGACCATCCCCGTTCAGAACGGCCGTATGGCCCTGGGAACCTGGCAGGGGATCTACTTCTGCGAATACGACGGTCCCCGCAGCCGCAAAGTCCATATCCAGACCATAGGAGCGCACTGATTCCCCATGAAACTCTTCCTTCTGCCCCGGACCCCCTCCCCTGACGGGGACAGGGTCGAACTGACAGGCAAGGATCACCACTACCTCTGCCATGTGCGGCGCCTCGCCCCGGGGGACCGGTTCCAGGCCCGGGACAGGGGCGGCCTTACCTATCGCCTGGAACTGATAGAGAAAAACGCCGATTCCAGCGTTTACCGGATACTGGAACGGCTCCCCTC
>QKAI01000061.1 GCA_003246505.1 Spirochaetaceae bacterium
TATCGCCCTCTGCGGCACCATGTGGGCTCCCGCGAGCATTCTGGGGGGCAAACTCTCCGACCGGATCGGCCGCAAGAACATCATCGTCCTCTCCGAGGCCCTGGCCGCCTGCGGCTATCTGGCCTGCCTGTTCCTTACCCCCTCCCTGCCCATGGTCTACCTGATCATGTTCAACTCATTCTGCTACGGCGTGGCCGGGCCCTCCCACGACGCCATGACCGCCGACCTGACCGGGGACACGCAGCGGGAAGGGGCCTACTCCCTCAATTATCTGGGATATAACTTCGGATTCGCCATCGCCCAGGTCTGGGCGGGATTTCTCTTTGAGAACCACCTGCCCCTCATGTTCCTCATTGACGGCCTGACCACTCTTTTCGGGGTCACCATCGTGCTCCTTTTCGTACCGGAGACAATGAACAGGAAGGTGGGAACAGAAAATGGGGAAGAGGGAAAGGGAGCGGAAGAGGCCCAGGACGGGAAATCCATTTTCCGGGTGCTCCTGGACAGGCCCCTGCTGCTGTCATTCGCCCTGGTCTCCTTCGGGTATCGATTCCTCTACTCCTGCTGGCCCTTCCTGATACCCCTCCACGGGGAATACCGCTTTCCCGGGAAGGGGGCTTCCCTATTCGGCATGCTGGGGAGCTTCAACGCCCTGACCGTCGTTCTCATGACACCGGTCCTGACCTTTCTTTTCAGAAAATCCGTCCATATAAGGAAGATTTTTTACGCGGGAATTCTCTTTACCCTGGGATTCGGCCTCCTGGGCTTCATCGATTTCCGGGCCGCCTTTTTCATAGCGGTCCTGATCTTCACCCTGGGGGAGATTATGGAAGCGGTGAGCATCATGCCCTATATCATGAGCCGGACCCCCTCCTCCCACAGAGGGAGGATGAGCTCCGTCCTCCCCATCATCATGGGGGCGGGGTTCGTGTACGGTCCCATCGTCCTAGGATCGGTGCTGGACAGCACGTCCTTTCCCTTCACCTGGCACGTGGCGGCTTCGGTGGGAGCGGCGGCCACCCTGGGAATGGGGTTGATAAGCCGCCTGGAAAGAAGAAAAATTACAGCTTGATCTTGACGACGATCTTCTTCACCGTCTCCGGGGCATTCCAGGCCAGCTTGGGCATGTGTCCGTCCTGGGGCCAGAGGATGACGAAATCCCCCGCCTTCAGTTTCACGTCGATGCCCCCGTCGGTGGCTCCGTAGAACATGATGTCCTTTTCTGGATTGTACTCCTGGACGACCTCCAGATCGGAAATATCGGCGACCCGGATCACTTCGGTCCCTTCCAGGATGAACTGGATGTCGATGTAGTTCTTATGGCTTTCATAGCGGTGGCCGTCAAAAACTTCCGAATCGTAGGTCTGGTACATGGCGAAGAGATTCTTACCGTCAAGCTCGATCTTCTTGACCTCAAAATCGTCGGCCCTCTGCTCAGCCAGAAAGGCCAGCGCCTGGGCGATGCGGGGGGAGACGCCCCTGTAAAAATCTCCCTGGGAAATGGTGTCCTTGATCATGGTTACCTCGCGTTATTTTATCCTAGTATACATATTTTCCCGGGAATAACAATTAGACTTTCCCCCCTCCGTCACCTATAATTAATACTCAGGAGCGGCTCCAAATGGGTGGCAGGTTATTTTTCCATACCGAATTCACAGAACAAGCCGGGGAGGACGCGGGCCGCCGGGTTCTGGATACCTTCTCGGAACAGACGGCGGAACTCCAGGCGGTCAAGAGCGGAAAGGGAATATATCTCATTGTGAACGAAGCCTTCGCCCGCTATATTAATCTGCCCCCCGAGGATATCCTGGGGAGAGAGGATTCCCAGATTTTTCCCGAAGATCTGGCCCGGGATAACAGGGAGATGGACCGGCGCCTCCTCCATTCGAAAAAGGAGATGAGCTGGGAAGGGCACCGGACAACCGCCCAGGGAAAAAGAATACTGCAGATCAGGGGCATTCCCCTGCAAGGGGACGGGCCCCTATTCCCCCTCCTCTGTTATACGGCCCTGGATATTTCCGAGATCCGGATAAGCGGAAACTCTCTTTACCGGAAAATGCTCACCTACCAGGGGGATGTGATCGTCATCATCGGGGAGGACAATTCCAACCTCTTCAAAAGCCCCAATATAAAAACCCAGTTCGGCTGGGATCCGGAGGAGGTGATCGGAAAGCCCACCTGGGAAAATGTTCATCCCGGGGACAGGGACAGGGTTATCTCCTTTATCGAAGAATTGAAAAGGGAACCGGACAGTACGGGCATCATCGAGTGCCGTTATCTCTGCAAGGACGGTTCCTACAAATGGATCGAATTCAAAGGCCGCAATATGATCCATGATCCGGAGATAGGGGGCATTCTGGGAAACTACCGGGACATTACGGAACGAAAGCGGGCCCTGGAATCCCTGAGGGAGAGCGAAACCCGCTTCAAAGCCCTTCACAACGCCTCCTTCGGGGGGATCACCATCCATGACAAGGGGATCATTCTGGACTGCAACAAGGGCCTGTGCGATATATCCGGGTACTCCATGGAGGAGCTCGTGGGGATGGACGGGCTCTTGCTCATCGCCGAGAAATCCCGGGACAGGGTCATGTCGAATATTCTGAGCGGTTACGAAAAGCCCTACGAGGTCACGGGCCTGAGAAAGAACGGGGAGGAGTATCCCATTCGCCTGGAGGCGAAGAACATACCCTACAGGGGAAAAACCGTGAGGGTCGTGGAATTCCGGGATATCACGGAGACAAAAAAAGCGGAGGAGGAGAAGGCCCAGCTGCAGGAACAGCTTCTCCAGGCCCAGAAAATGGAGTCCATCGGCCGGCTCGCCGGGGGAGTGGCCCACGATTTTAACAACATGCTGGGAGTCATTTTCGGCTATTCCGAACTGGCTTTGCAGCTGGCAGAAGAGAAAACCCCGCTCCACAACTATCTCACGGAGATCATAGATGCGGCGGAACGTTCCATGGGCATATCCAATCAGCTTCTGGCCTTCGCCCGGAGACAGACGGTCAAACCCTCCATTCTGGATCTGAACGGCATCATAGAGAACATGCTCAAGATGCTCATCCGCCTCCTGGGCGAAGATATCCATCTGGAATGGAACCCCTCCCCCGATCTCTGGCCGGTTCATATGGATCCTTCCCAGATCAACCAGATCCTTACGAATCTCTGCGTAAACGCCCGGGACGCCATCCCCGACGTGGGCACCATCACCATCGCCACGGAGAATCTCACCATCTCCGGGGCGGACCAAATGCATCCCGATATCCCCTCCGGCGATTTCGTACGCCTTACCATAGGGGACACGGGGGAGGGTATGACCGGGGAGATCATGGAAAATCTCTTCGAACCTTTCTATACAACGAAAAAGCTTAACAAGGGCACGGGATTGGGCCTGGCAACGGTTTACGGCATCATCAAACAGAACCAGGGCCATATCACGGTCAGCAGCAAGCCGGGAGAGGGATCCCTCTTCTCCATCTACCTTCCCGCCCGCCGGAACGAAATCGTCAGGATGCCCGGTGGGGGGGAGAAGGAAGAGGTCCCCCTTTCCCGGGGGGAGACCATCCTGCTCGTGGAGGACGAACCGGGACTTCTGGCCATGACGGCGAATATGCTGGATCAGCTTCAATACAGGGTTCTGGCCGCCGATTCCCCCCGCAAAGCTCTGGATCTTCTTAAGGAGAACAGCCCGGTCCATATGCTCATAACCGATGTTATCATGCCGGAAATGAACGGGAAGGTCCTCTCCGACCTTATAACCTCCCTGAATCCGGAGATCAAAGTCCTCTATATCTCCGGCTATACCGCCGACGTGATCGATCAGCACGGCGTCTTGAGCGAGCAGGTGCATTTTCTCCAAAAGCCCTTCAGCCGCCAGCAGCTGGCCGTGAAAATCCGCAGGACCCTCTCGGAAGAGTTCTGATTTCCCCCCGATCTTAACAGAACTATAACAGGAGAACTCCGATAACCGTGGTATATTATTCCTTAAACCGGAAGGAGTGATAGGGATGGCGACATGGGGTCTGCATATCAGGGTCGCGGAAAAGCTTCTGAAAAGGGGTTATGTTCTGGACCGGGAAAAATTTCTCATAGGCAATATCGGACCGGATTGCGGTATGCCCAACGAGGATTGGAGCCGGTTCAATCCCCCCAGAGAAATCTCCCACTGGTGCGACCGGGACGGCAGGAACATCACACCGGAACGGTTCTTCGAGACCTATCTGTCGGAGCGAGTCGGGGATCTGGGTAAAAGATCCTTCTATCTGGGCTATTATGTGCATCTCCTCCTGGATATCGAATGGGGAAAGATCATTGACAGGAAGAAGGAGAAGGACAGGAATTACGCCCCCCTCCGGGAGGATAAAAGGTTCATCTGGACAATCAAGAAGGACTGGTACGACCTGGACCATCTCTATTTTCAAAAAAACAGGGACTCCCTCTTTTTTAAAATCTTCCCGTACGTGGAGAGGGTTCCCCATTATCTTGATTACTACCCCCGGGGCGCCATTTCCCGGCAGATTCGTTATATCACCGACTTTTACCAGAACCCCCCCGAAAATCTTGATAGGGAGTATATCTATCTTTCGGAAAAGGAGATGGATGATTTCGTAGTGCGTTCATCCGCCTACCTGGAACTGGTGCTGGAAGAAAAATCCCTCTGCTGACCCGATAGCCCTGCCCTCCCGGGCAGGGACAGAAAGCTAATACCGGGCCTTCAGGGTCGCAATGTTTTCATCCGATGACGTATCCAGACCGAATCCCAGGTTTTCCAGCTTCCCCCGGTAGTAGTCTTTCACTTCGGACCATTTGTAGTAGCAGCCGGTGACGGACTTGATTTGATCGGCGAAGGTGGTCTCCCTCTCGTTCAGCAGCATTTTCACCAGGGGCTCCTTCCCCTCCGCCGTATAGACGATCCATTCCAGGTTAGCCGCCATGGGGCCGTAATAGGCCACATCCCAGTATTTTATCGCCTCGGAAATATCATCGGAGGGCACGGCGGACTTCCCGATCTCCAGAAATCCGACCAGGGGCACCACCGTCTCCGCATGGGCGAAACTGAAAACGCCCAGATAGGGGGACTCTCCGGCAAGACCCGCGTCGACCTCGTTGATCATTCTCTTGGCAAGGGGGGCCATGATCTCCAGGGCAAGGGGCTCCTCACCGGCGGCGCCGGGCCCTTTGGTATAGAAGGATTTGGCGTTCTGCACCTTTTCGAAGAGGATCAGTTCCTCCTCCCGGAAATACTTTCCCATATCCACATCGGAGAATCCGTCGTCCTTCAGGGCGGGGAGGATAATGTAGAGCTCCCACAGGGCGTTTGTGGCCGTGGCCAGACTGTTGATAATCACATCGTCATCCTCGCTGGTGAAGGCGAATTCCCCCCTGTCCAGACGGTCGACGAAGTCGGGGGCGAAGAACTGGGAGATGACCCGCCGGTTGATTTTCGAGGCCTCATCGGTCTGGGTGAAGGCGATGATGTTCTCATACCAGTCCCCCTCCTCCTCATACTCCCCGTAGCGGGGCGTGATATCCAGGGAACGGAGATAGGGGTCCTTCTTCTTCTCGTACTGGGTCACCGTGATCTCGCCGGCGTACCCGGTGGTTTTCAAACCGGTGAGGAAGCTGTCCCGGGACTCCTGGGTCCTCTCCTTATAGGTGGCGTCGGCGAAAAGAGGTTTACCCCCGTCGAAGAGGGAGTCGTAAAGAACGCCGGTCCTCTGGCCGATGTGGTAGAGTTCGTTCTTGCCGAGCAGCGTCAAAAGACCGTACTTGCCCTTCTCGTAATTGGCGATCCTCTGAATATCCCCTTTCACAACGGCACCGGTCTCGGTGAGTTTGCCCTCCGATTCGGCCAGGGCGATCATGTCCAGCCATGATTTGTCGTACTTGAACCCGGAAAGATTCCGCGAGCCGTGGCGGTTCAGCCAGTAGATAAAAGAGGGTTCGTAACCCTGGGGCGGAGCAGTATAAGCGGCCGCTCCCGGACCGGGATAGGGAACTTTCGAACCCAGATAGGCCGCATCGGCGGTAACCGCCTTTTCCACCGTCGCCACCGGGGCGTCGTGGCTCCCTGCGGGAAACAGGAAAGCCGAAACGGCCAGGGCATAGATCAACCAGAAAAATTTTCTCATATAAAAACTCCTTTTACAAAATCAACGAAATCTTCGGTGTGTTCCGACCTTTAATTATACCTTTGTTTATTTATAAGAGATTTCTCTTCTGCCGAACAGTCCCGAAGTGTA
>QKAI01000122.1 GCA_003246505.1 Spirochaetaceae bacterium
AATGGACGTCAAGGAAATAACGAAAGAAAAATGGCTCAGCGATGTATTTCCCGAATGGGGTACCTGGCTTAATGAAGAGATAGAAGAGGAGAATGTAAAACCGGGCACCTTCGCTATGTGGTGGCTCGGCTGTACGGGCATCTGGGTCAAATCGGAGGGAAATGCCAACATCCTCATCGACTTCTGGACCAAGAGCGGAAAAAGATCGGGGAAAAACAAACTCATGGCATCACAGCACCAGCACCAGAGAATGATCGGATGCGTGGCCCTGCAGCCCAACCTGCGCAATGTGCCCTGCGTCCTCGACCCCTTCGGAATCAAGACGGTGGACGCCGTTCTCGCGACCCACGATCACGGGGACCATATCGATCCCTACGTGGCGGCGGCGGTACTGCAGAACTGTTCCGAGACGGTGCCCTTCATCGGGCCTCAGGCCTGCGTGGACCTGTGGATCAAATGGGGTGTTCCTGCGGACCGGTGCCGGGTGGTCAAGCCAGGCGACGAAGTGAGGATCAAGGACACCATCATCGTGGCTCTGGACTCCTTCGACCGGACCGAGCTTGTCACGGCTCCCAAGGGCATGGTTCTTAAGGACCAGCCCGTAAGGGACATGGACATACTGGCGGTCAACTATCTGATAAAGACCCCCGGGGGCAACCTCTACCATTCCGGCGACTCTCACTACTCAAACTACTTTGCCAAGCATGGTAACGACCACAGGATCGATGTGGCTCTCGGCTCCTACGGGGAGAACCCCCGGGGCATGACCGACAAAATCAATGCCTCGGACATGCTCCGGATGGCCGAATCACTTAATACTAAAGTCATCATTCCCATCCACCATGATATCTGGACGAATTTTCTAGCCGATCCGAAGGAGATCACCACACTCTGGAACATGAAAAAGGACCGCCTCAAGTACGGATTCAAGCCCTACATCTGGCAGGTTGGCGGCAAATTCACCTGGCCGGAAAACAAGGATGATATGGAATTCATGTTCGACCGGGGTTTCCATGACGCCTTCGCGATCGAACCGGACCTACCCTTCAAATCTCTCCTCTGATCACCGAACGATTGTTTCATAACCTCCATCTTGGAATTCCCCCAAGCGTCCTCCGGGACGCTTTTTTATTTTTCCGGTGACATATCTCCCTCCCCCGCCTGTTACAGAGGGGAACAAGGATGGAGTATGAGAAGAAAGGGAAGACTGTCGGTAATTATAATATTGATCGGGGGAGGGGCATTCCTCTTTCCCGAAGAGGTCATATTAAGAATTTTCGACCGGGACCTTGATTTCCCCCTGGAGGGGGCCCAGGTCCGGATAGTAGGAGAGGAGGAGACCCGTTACGCCGACGGGGACGGGCTGGTGGCGCTGGAAATACCCTCCGGAAGGGGGCGGACGGTCTGTCTGGTATCCTATCCGGGATACGATCCGGTCAGGCTGCCCCTGGCGGGAATCGGCGGGGGGGAGATCGGAATCCCCCTGGTCCTCTCCGGCATCATAGAGGGGGAGGAGCTTGTGGTGGAACGGACCGCCCCGGGGGAGAAGGAGGAGGAGACCGGCGTCTCCCTGGTCCTTGACCGGGAGGAGATGGAGACCACCGCCAACATCGGCCTGGTGGAGGACGTGATGTCCACCGTCAAGACCCTGCCCGGGGTCAGCTTCACCGGGGGCTGGGACGCCCAGCCCTCCATACGGGGAGGGTATCCGGAGGAGATGGCCGCCAGCCTGGACGGGTTCTACGTCACCTACCCCTTCCACTGGGGGGGAGCCTACTCCATCTTCAATCCCAACATGGTGGAGTCGGCCAAGCTCTCCCACGGCATCTACTCCGCCCGCTACGGCCGGGCCCTGTCGGGGATTCTGGAAATCACCACCAGGACCCCGGATGAGCCGGAGCTGCGGGTGGACGGGGCCCTCTCCACCACCTCCGCGGACCTCTTCATCCAGACCCCCCTGGGAAATTCCTCGGGCCTCTTCGCAGGGGGCAAGATCACCTACCTGGACACGGCCAAGCTCATCTATCCCGACGAGACGGAGGACATGACGACCATGCCCTACATCCGGGACTTCTACGCCAAGTGGCAGTGGCAACCGGCGGACCGGGTGAACGTTTCTCTTAACGGGTTTCTGGGAAGCGACGGGGTGGGAGTGGACACATCGGTCACCGACGACGAGGGGTTCACCTCCGCCATCTACTTCGACTACGACTACGTGAACTCCTTTCTGGCGGGGAGCCTGGAGTGGTCCCCCACGGACACCCTGTTCATAGACCTCACCGCCGGGGCTAACTGGAACGTGATGCACCTGGACTTCCGGGGAACCGATTCGGGCACCCGGGAGTACAGCCAGGAATTCCTCGATGCATACGGAGGAATCCTGGGCCTCAATCCCGGGGATACCTACTCCCTGGACGGGCTTACGTCCACGGGGAAGGAGAATCTTGACCTCCGCCAGGAACAGGTCAAACTGACCGCGGAGAAGCTCCTGAGGGACGGGGACGTGCTGGTGGCGGGGACGGAGCAGGTGTTCAGGCAGACCACCCAGAACGGGACCTACGCCGGCTGGTATCCCTCCTACGACGAAGGGGCGGGGACCTTCTCCCTGGACTACGAGTCCTTCTCCACCGACGTGGACGGGAACAGCTCCTGGAATCCGGCCCTCTTCCTTATCTGGGAGCACGGGGGAGACCGGGACCGGTTCAAGAGCGAGTTGGGAGTCCGGGCGGAGCACTACTACATCTGGAACAGGGACTTCGGGATGCACACCCGGCCCGCGGTAAATCCCCGTGCCACGGTGACCTGGACGGCGGCGGAGAACAGGGGGGCTGTGGACAGCCTGGACCTGACCCTGGGTTCGGGAATTTTCTCCTACTTCCCCCTCACCGCGGACATGCTGGAGGAGGATTACGGCATAGATGACTGGGCCATGAGTCCCGACCGGGCCCTCTTTTCCATCCTGGGAACGGAACTTAACTGGTCGGGGGAGTGGAAGCTCTCCGCGGAAACCTACTACAAGTACTACCTTAACCGGCTGGTCCTGACCACCGACGACGGGGCTGGCGGCGATTCGGAGCTCTATTACAATACGAAAGGGCAGGGACATGTGTGGGGATTCGACCTGATGCTCCAGAGAAAGGGGGGACGGAAGTGGGACGGGTACCTCTCCTACTCCTTCATCTACGCCCGGTATTACAACCCCTCCAATACGGGCACCGATTCGGAGGACAGCTCCCTGAATAACGGGGAGCCCCTGGATGCCTGGTTCTATCCCTACTACCACCGCTACCACAGCCTGAACCTGGTGTTCAACTGGCACTTCCAGCCGGGATGGACCTTCTCCCTGCTCGGATCCCTGGCCTCGGGAGCCCCCCGGGAGCGGGTGGGGGATGTCACCGTTTACCCGGCGGACCTGAGCGGCACCTGGATAGAGCAGTACGCCCGGACCTCCTACTACTCGGACAGCCTGCGGGACGGGATTTCCGTCCCCGTGGATCTGCGCCTCTCCTACGGCAGGTACGGACGGAACAGCAAGGTCTACACCGAATGGTACGTGGCGGTGGAGGATATCTTCGTGAACCTCTACCAGCCCTCCACCAATACCAGTTTCAACACAAATACGGGGGAGGAGAACCGGGATACCTCGGCGGACTTCAATATCGGGGTGCCCATCCCCTCCTTCGGCCTGAAGATCAGTTATTAAGGAAAGGGATATGAAAAACACCGTAAAAAAACTGCTGCCCCTGCTTGTCCTTTTCAGGACGGCCCTGCTCCTCACATCCTGCGCCTCCTCCGGGGAGCGGGAGGGGACCCTCTGGACGGGAACCCTCCCCGGGGGAGAAGGGAAAAGAGCCTCCTCCTGGGAACTGAGCCTGGACGGGGGAAACCGGGTCAGGCTGACCCTGCCCTATGGGGACAGGGCGGTTGTCACCGGGGAGGCCTTTCCCGGCGACGGGGGAGTCTGGACGGTCTACACGGACGAACTGGACTGGTTCGGCAACTGGCACCGGGGCTGGACCGAGGCCCGGTTCTCCCTGACGGGCAGCTTCGACCTGGTTCCCCGCAAAGGCGGCTGGGTACTGGAAATCCGGGAGAAGCCGGAGATCACCGGCCTGGCGGCCGCCTCGCTGCGCCTGGGGGAGGAGAGGATCTACGGGGACCGGGGACGGGACATTGTCGCCCGCCGGTGGGCCCGCGTAGAAAGGGCCGCACAGTACGCCGGGACGGTCCTGGGCCGGAGGGAATTCCCCTTCGCGGACCGGAAGGGCCGGTACGCCGACAGGGGCCCCTTCGAAGAGCTGGAGGATCTCTTCTTCCGGAATCCGGAGGGCTGCAGCGCCCTGCCGGAGGACCTGGTGCCGGTGGTGGAATCGGGCACCCTCCACGGGGATTACGAAGCCGGTGAAGGGCTCTTCTATCTGGCCCTGACCTGGGATTATCTGTGGGACGTCGCCCTGTCCCGCTCGAGCATAGAAACAAGGAGTAAACAATGACGGAACAGACAAGCCTGACGGCGCTATTTTCCATGGGCGGGGTTTTCATGTGGCCCCTGCTGGTATTCTCGGTACTAACCGCGGGGCTCATCATAGAGCGGGTCCTCTACATCCTCTTCCACGATCTGAAGACGGAGAAGGTGAAGAGCACCGTTCTGCCCCTCATCGAAGAGGGCTCCCTCATCGAGGCGGACGCCTATCTGAACGGGCTCAAGGCGCGCAACCTTTCCGGACGCATCCTCCGGGTCATCCTTAAGAACGCCCCCTACGGGGAACACCGCATGGAGAAGGCCCTGGAGGCGGAGGGGCAGGAGGAGATCCGCCAGCTGGAAAACGGATTCAACTTCCTCGCCGCCCTGGCCTCCATCTCCCCCCTCACCGGATTCCTGGGAACCGTATCGGGTATGATCGGCGCCTTCCGGTCCATAGCCGAGGCCTCCGACGTGAACGCCCAGCTGGTGGCCAACGGCATTTACGAGGCCCTGATGACCACCGTCTTCGGTCTCATCATCGCCATTGTGGCCCTGGTGGGCTACAACATCCTGGCCCACCGGGTGGACAGTTTCGCCGCGGACATCACCAAGGCCGCCAGCGACATGATAGCCCTCCTCTCCATCCGCAGGGATGGGGAGAAGAAGATGTCCCTCATGCTGGAGGAGAGCCGGGCGTGAAAATCAAGAAGTTCTTTACCCACCGGGCGGATGATCCCATGGGAGCCCTGAACGACCTGAGCTTTCTCCTCATCATCTACTTCCTGGTCATCGCCGGTTTCAATACGAACCGGGGCTTCCTGCTCAATCTGCCCAGCCGGGAAAAACCGCGGATCGTCCAGAAGGACGATCTGCTGAGGCTGAGCCTCTCCCGGGAGGGGGAGCTCCTTTTCGAAGGGGAGGGTCTTTCCGAGGAAGCCCTGGACACCCTGCTGGCGCAGAACCTGGCGGCCCATCCCAACATGACGGTCTTCCTCTCCCTGGATCCGGACGTGCCCTATCAGAGGTTCGTGGACACGGTCCACGTCATAAGGGAGAGGCGGGTTGAGAATTTTTCCTTCTCCCCGTCGGGAGGCTGAGCCCATGGAACTGAAATCGAAGAGACGCCCCCCCGCGGCGCCCCTTTCCGCCATGTCGGACATAGGGTTCCTGCTGCTTATCTTCATCATGCTCCTCTCCCTCATCAACTACCGCAAGGAAGTGAGGATCGAGTACCCCGAAGCGAAGAGGGTGGAGATCACCGACGCGGACCATGAGCTGGAGATCTGGATCGACCGGGAGGGCCTGGTGACCGTGGAGGGACTTCCCCTTGACGGGGAGGGCCTGGAGGGAACCATCGCCGGGGCGATTGCGGAGCATCCGGACCTGCGGGTGCAGATTCTGGCCGACCGGGGGACGCCCTACCGCCATATAGACGGGGTTATCCGCATACTGCAGACCCTGCAGCACCGGGCGGTGGGCTTCGTGGTCAAGGAGGACCTGTGATGACAGGCACGGGAAAAATGCGCCTTATGAGGTACTCCCTCTTCTCCCTGGCCGCCCTGGCCCACTTCCTCTTTCTGCTCTACTTCCGCTTCTCCCTCCACAGGACCGTCTCCCCGGCGGAACCGGAGGCGGAGGTGATCAAGCTGGTGGATTTTCAGGAGTACGTCCCCCCCCCTCCCCCGCCCCCGAAGGAGCAGCCGAAGAGGGAGATCGTTGAAGTGAGCGACCAG
>QKAI01000085.1 GCA_003246505.1 Spirochaetaceae bacterium
ATCGAAGGGAGATAACAAGGCTAGGGAGTGTTCCATGGAAAAAAAGTCAGGCATAAGCATGGCGTTATTGTTGATTATCGGTATCCCCTTCTTATCGGCTCAGGAAGAGAAGTTCTCCCTGAGCTGGAGTGCCGGAGTGGAGGGACATCCGAATGTTTTCAGCCGTATGAGTGTCATCGGTGTGGGGTTCGTGCTCTTTCAGGACGGAGGCCTGAGCCTGTGGAACCAGTTCGGGCTATGCAACGGGGTTATGGTCAGGGAAGATAAGGGCGAATCGAATTACAAGAAAGTTCTGTTCGACAAGCTGAGTCTGGGCCTTATGGTTAGGGACGATCTCCTCAGGCCCTACGTATTCATTGAAGGGCGGGGGGGTACCTGCGGGACGGATCTCTGGAATTTTCAGGAGAATCCTCCCATATGGAATCTCGGTTTGGGGGTTGGGCTGAATATCTTCGCCACGAAACATTGGAGTTTCTTCCAGGAAATAGGGTTTTTGGGGAATTTCTATGGGGAGGAATTCATTCCCCAGCAAAGATTCGAACTCGGTACGATGTTCCATTTTTAGGAAGGGACACATGATTGATATCAAGAAAACGAAGGGGAGGGCCGGGGCTTTCTATCTGGCCTATTTCGCCTTCACCATAGTAAGCGATGCCATCGGCCATTACGGCCTGGGCACGGCGGGTCAGGTTTACGCGGTCATGGCGGACCGCCCCCAACTGTATGATCTGGGGCTGACCGTGCTTCTATTTTCCATCCTGCTGTTCTTTCTGGCCGCGTGGTCCCTGTCTCTCCTGCTAAGAGCCGTGGACCGGCGGGGGGCCCAGCTTTTTCTCCTGCTGAACGGACTGGGCGTGGCGGTCCATTTCTCCTGCGTACTCGCCCTCATCGCCGCCACCTATACGGATGAGCCGACCGCCCTTCTTCTCGTAACGCTGTACAAAAGGGGATACGCCATGGTTCAGCTCTTTTTCAGCGTCTGGCTATTTCCCCTGGGGATTCTCGTCTACAGGTCCCCCTTCCTACCCCGATTTCTGGGTGTTCTGCTCGTGCTGGACGGATTCGGAATCCTATTCTGGTTCCTGCAGACATTTCTCTTTCCCCGGCACCATGCCCTGATCTATCCGGGGCTGTTCATCAGCTTCGCCGCGGAATTTTCCCTGGCCCTTCTCCTTTTCCTGTCCGGCGTAATCAGGCCTCTCCCTTCTTCTCCAGGTAGTAGTCGTAATTGCCCTCGAAGATCCTCATGATCCCGTGGTCGATTTCGAACACCCGGTTCACCAGGTGCTTGAGGAAATACCGGTCGTGGCTGACGATGATCAGGGTTCCCTCGAATTTCTGCAGCGCCTCGAGAAGGACCTCCCGGCTGGCGATGTCCAGATGGTTGGTGGGCTCGTCCAGCATGAGGAAGTTGATGGGCCGGGCCAGAAGGGAGGCGAGCATGACCCGGCTCTTTTCCCCTCCCGAGAGAATGCCGATCTTCTTCTCCGAGTCGTCCCCGGAGAACTGGAAGGCGCCGAGGAGGTTCTTGATGGTGCCCACCGTCTCCAGGGGGAGCAGGGCGGATATCTCGTTGAAGATGGTGTTCTCCATGTTCAGGCTGTCCCCGGAGTACTGGCTGAAGTAGCCCGGCTGGACGCTGGCTCCCTGCTCGCTCAGGCCTTCCGTGGGTTCCGTCATGCCGGCGATGACCTTGAGCAGGGTGGATTTTCCCGCCCCGTTGATGCCGGTCAGGGCTATCTTGTCCCCCCGCTGCACCACCCCGGTGATGCCGGAGAAGACCGGATGGACCCCCCCGGAGGGAAGGGGCCAGGTCTTGGCCAGGTTCTCCAGGCGCACCACAACGTCCCCCGAGCGGGGGCAGGAGGGAAAGTTGAATTTCATTACCTTCGGGTCCGGGGGGACCACGATGCGCTCCATCTTCTCTATCATCTTGACCCGGGACTGCACCTGGGCGGCGTGGGAGGCCCGGGCGGCGAAGCGGGCGATGAACTCCTCCTCCTTGGCGAGCATGGCCTGCTGCTTTCGGGCGGAGGCGATGAGCTGCTCCCGGCGGATCTCCCGCTCCCGCAGGTAAAAATCGTAATCCCCGGAGTAGGTGGTGATGGCCTCACCGGCCACTTCCACGGTCTTTCTGCAGAGGCGCGTCATGAATTCCCTGTCGTGGCTGGTCATCATGAGGGCCCCCTTGAAGGAGCGGAGCCACTCCTCCAGCCAGATGATTGATTCGATATCCAGGTGGTTCGTGGGCTCGTCCATGAGGAGGACGTCCGGATTCAGTAGCAGGATCTGGGCCAGGGCGATGCGCATTTTCCAGCCTCCGCTGAAGTTCTCCACCCCCTCGTTCTGCCGGGCCTCGGCGATGCCCAGACCGTCCAGGATGGCCCGGGCGTTGCTTTCCATCTCGTAGCCGCCCCGGTTCATGAACTCGGTCTGCACTTCCCCGTAATGGTTCATGAACCGTTCCATGGCGTCGTCGTCCATCTCCGCCAAAAGGTCAGGATCGGACATGGTATGCTCCATCTCCTCCATGATCCGGCTCAGTTCGTAGACCCGGCCCGCCCCTTCTATCACCTGGTGGAGCACCGTTTTGCCGGACATCTCCCCCACGTCCTGGGAGAAGTAGCCCACCACCACCCCCGGATCGATGGAGACGGTGCCGTCGTCGGGCTTCTCCTCCCCGGAGATAATGCGGAATACGGTGGTTTTTCCCGAACCGTTGGGACCGACAAGGCCGATTTTATCGCCCTTCTGAATGAGGAGGGAAGCGTCTTTGTAGAGGGTGCGCTCCCCGAAGGAGACCCGGATATTCGATAAATTTACCATGATTTTGCTCCCCGTTTTTATACCCGATTTCAAAGGATCTTGACAAGGTCGGCCCGGTGGCTGTATTTCATTTCTAGTCGGAAATTTCGACCATGAGGAGCCTCTGCCGTTTATGATTCCTTTGATCTTTTCCCCCGCCTGCTCGCCCACCTACATTCCCCTGGGCGTTTCCGCCCTCAAAGCCTATGTGGACCACCGCTGCGGACCCGACCGCCTGAAGGTGACCGACCTGAATGTGCAGTACTGGAACCACCTGGCCTCCGGGAAGCCGGAGTGGGAGGATTACGTCAATTTCGTTCAGGGCCGGCAGGGCCTCTTCACCCGGGAGTTTTATGAATCCTGTCTCCCCTCGGGACGGGAGCTGAAGAAGGAATCGATCCGCATGATGGATCGGATAGACCGTTATCTGGACAGGGGTGAAATTTCCGAATCCCTGGAATCGGTGTTTCTCTTTCTGGAGGGGTCCTTCGAATCCTTCAGCCCGGTGATACTGTTCTCCTGCCTTTTTCCCGATCAGCTCCGCTTCACCCTCGGCTTCACCAGGTGGCTCAGCGAACGGCGCATGAGCCGCCTTTACATAGGCGGAGCCTCCACCCTTATCGTGAAGCCGGAGGAGCTCCTGGACCGGGCGTCCTGGATAGAGGGCGTTTTTACAGGGGAGGGGGAACTGTCCCTGGAACATTTTGTCAGGGAGGGGGAGCTGTCCCGGATTCCCGGACTGTACCGGCGCCGGGAGGGCACCGTCGTCCTGGAAGCGCCCCTTCCCCCCGTCCCCATGGATTCCCTGCCCGCTCCGGACTTTTCCTGGGTGAACTTCTCCGCCTACCATAACCCGGTACCCGTCCTGCCCGTACAGCTCTCCCGGGGATGCAAATGGCGGCGGTGCCGTTTCTGCGCCCATAATTTCGGCTTCGGCCGCTACCGCTGCTCCGATCCGGTTCCCGCAGTGGATATGATCGAATCCTATGTGCGGGATTACGGGGTGTTCGATTTTTACATTACCGACCAGTATCTGGACGGAATCTTCCTGGAGCCCTTCGCCCGGGAGCTGTTGGAGAGAAACCTTAAGATCAATTATACCTTCATGGGGCGACCCGCCGAGGATATGAATGGCGAGGTGCTCTCCCTTCTCTCCCGGTCCGGCTGCAAATGGATCAGCTGGGGGGTGGAGTCGGGGAACGAGCGGCTTCTCAACCGGGCCGGCAAGGGCACCCGTCCCGAAACGGTGGCCCGGGTCCTCCGCGACTCGGGCAAGGCGGGGATTAACAATCTGGCCCTGATGATTTTCGGCCTCCCCGAATCGGACGATGAGGCCCTGGAGGAGACGATTTCCTTTCTCCAGGAGAACCGGGAGTGGATCGACTCCCTGACGGCCAGCGAATTCCAGCTCTATCTGGGTACTCCCTACGGGAACCATCCCCAGGATTTCCGGATGCGCATCACCGGTCCGGTGGTCTTTTGCCGCATAAACGGCCGGGATCTCTATTCGGTGAAAGTGCAGCATATCGATATCCCCGCGGACGGGGAAGCGGAAATCCAGCGGGGACCCCATGAGGCGAAGCGCTGGAGAAGGCACAAGGTCTGGCTCTATCCGGATGAGTTCTGGGACGCCCTTCCCTCGGAACACTACCTGATTCTGAACAGGAAGCAGAAGGATTCGGAGAATCCGGAGCATCCCGACGGTTTTCTGGACAATGTGGTCTAGTTAAAGGGCGATCACCATTTTATCCCGGGAGCTGACGAGACAGGCGTCAAGAATGGCGGTCACCTCCAGGATCTCCTCCAGGCTGACCGGGAGGGGGCCCTTCTCCCTGACCGCCTGAACGAAGAGGCGGTAGAATTCCTGCCAGGCGCCGGTGCAGCTGGGGTATCCGGTCTTTGCCTCCTCCCGGCGGATGTAGCCCCAGCGGTACTCCGGTTCCACCCCCCAGCGTATGTCCCTGCTGGCCGGGGTTTTCCCTTCGATCGCCTGCTCGGTCTGAATGTCCAGCCCGTCTATGATAAAGCAGCCCTTCATGCCGTCCACCTTGAACCGGTGCCCCGGGGCGTGCTGCATCATGAAACCGTTGATATGGCTGGAAATCCCGTTCCTGTGATTCAGGATGAGGAAGAAGGCGTCGTTCAGGTCCCGGTCGAAGGGCATCTCATCCACCCGGGCGTATACGGTCTCCACGGGGCCGAAAAGCCTGACCGCCTGATCCACCAGATGGCTGCCCAGATCCCGGAGGAGTCCCCCCCCGGTGGGATTGCCCTTGTTCTCCGGGGAGAAGGATTCGATCCCCGAATAGAAGCGGCGGATCTCCCCCAGCTCCCCGCTGGCCAGAAGCTTTTCCACGGTCAGAAAATCCGAATCCCAGCGGCGGTTCATATAGGCGGTGAGGGGGACCTCAAGCTTCCGGGAAAGGTCGGCCAGGACCGTGGCGTCGGAGAGATTCAGGGCGAAGGGTTTGTCGCTCACCGTGGGGATCCCCCTCTCCAGGGTGTGCTTTATCAGGTCGAAGCGGGCCCCGGGGGGGACGGAGAGAACGATCCCGTCCACCCCCGAATCGATGAGCCCGTCCACGCTGTCAAAGACCGGGGTCCCGGGATAATCGGCGGCCAGCTCCTTGCGGCGCTCCTCCGAACGGGTCACCACGCCGGCCAGGCGGCAGCCTTCCAGGGAGGAGAGAAGGGGGGCGTGAAAGTATCGTCCCCCGAACCCGTATCCCACTAATCCGATTCTGAACATATGCACCTCCTCCGGAGAAGCTCTCCGTCCTTAAGAATAGGCCATGGCAGAGGGGATTGCCACTCTTTTTTCGGGAGGTTCACCTCTCTTTCCGCTTCCTTCTCCCTTATATTCATACAAAAAAAGGCGTATAAATATTGAAAATCAGCGACCATTCCCTTGTAATTCCTTATGAAATTCTGTAAATATACTGTAAGACATTCCAGAATGTCGTCAAAACAAATTCCATGTGCAGACATTGAGGACGGGAAGCCTGATCGTACCGGAAGGTACCGGGGTCGCACTGCTAAATAGTTTGACACGCGCCTGACCGGTGGTGAATCGCTGTTGCATGGAATACCCTCCCACACACAAAGTGATTACCCATCCGCCGGCCGCGCCGGGGGAGCAGGGCTATGGAAAAGCAGTTTCTGACATTAATAGACAGGATGGGGAAGGGACAGAGCCTTTCCAAGGATGACTGGGATTTTCTCATAATCGACAGGGTCCGGGATCTGGTGGAAAAGTTCGACCTGTCCTGGGATAGCAACCGTATCTGCCCCGACGACGGGGATCTGGCCGACCGGATCTTCCGGGCCGGGAAAGAGCTGATACTGGACATAGGCCTTTACAACCTCTCCGAGGGCCGGGTGCTGGTCCTGACCGAAGAGGAAATTGACCGGGGCATGGAGAGAATGAACCGGACCCTGGTTCTGGGAGAGGGGAAGGACCGGTTCGAACTGGTGCCCCGGACAATCGGAGACCCCCGTCCCCCCGCGGTCTGGGCGGGCAATCCCGGCGTCCCCACCCCGGAAAAAATATTCAAGAACTCCGTCAAAAGCTGGGCGAAGGAGCCCGTGGTGGACCTGATCACCTGCGGTTCCCTCATCGACGTGGAGGGGCTGAAGGTGGAATCCGCCTCCGTGACCGAGCTGATCGCCTCCCGCCGGGAGCTGCAGTACCTGAGGGAGGCGCGGGAGGAGGTGGGCCGCCCGGGCATGGGCATGCTCGCCGCGGAGAGCAGCGTCACCGAGATCGGCGATCTGGCGGCCACCCACCCCGATCTTCTGAGGCCCTGCGACGCCCATCTTGTGGCCCTTTTCAACGAACTGATAATAGACCGGGGCAACCTGGTACGGGCGGCCAACTCCCTCTACTACGGCATGATCAACGCCTCCCTGGCCACGGTCATGGTGGGAGGGCTGGCAGGGGACGCCCCCGGGGCCGCCCTGGTCCAGGTGGCCTCCTTCCTGGCGGCCAACGTGGTCTGCCTGGCCGATTACCATCTTTGCCATCCCATTCATATCCGCCACGTGGCCACCTCCACCCGGGGGTGTATGTGGCTGCAGAGCCTGGTCTGCCAGGCCATGGCCCGTAACGCCCCGGCGAACATTGTCTGCGACATCTATCCCAAGAGCGGCGCCGTGACGAAGGAGCTGCTCTACGAAGTGGCCGCCAACGCCCTGGCCATCACCGTGAGCGGGGGCCATCTGGAAGGGGTGGGATCCGCCGACGGCAGCCTGCCCCACGGCACGGGGCTGGAGGTACGCCTCATGGGCGAGGTAGGCCGCGCCGCCGCGGCTTCGGGGATGACCCTGGGGGAGGCGGACCGGCTTATCGGACTCCTCCTGCCGAAATACGAGGAGGTCTTCGAGAGGGAGGGGGGGAATCCGGGCCTCCCCTTTGAGGAAGCCTACGATCAGGAGACCCTGACCCCCGTCCCCGAATGGGAAGGTCTCTACGAAGAGGTGAAGAAGGAGCTGATCCTTATGGGTCTGCCCCTGGAAAAATAGAAAGGGAGAAATACTATGGGAATCTACACTGCATTCAATGTGGTCGTCGTCGTCATTCTGGGACTGGTCGCCCGCTTTGCGGACAAAAAAGTGGTGGACCGGGAACGGGGGGGATACTCCACCAGAAACCTGGTGGTCGTCGCGGTCCTGGCCGCTATCGCCGGTGTCATCAACACGGGGATGGGCAATGTCTGGTATCTGGCCAACACGTCTCTGGGGCCCCTCGGGGGAGCCCTGATACAGGGAACCTTCATGTGGTCCTATATCCTGGCCGTGTTCATGGTCAGAAAGCCCGGCGTGGCCCTGGCCTTCGGTATCATCGAAGCGGCCACGGAAGTCCTTCTGGGCAACGCCGCCGGCATCGGAACCCTGGGCTGGGGAATCTCCCAGGGCCTGGCCATCGAAATCATCATACTCCTCTGCTCCTACAGCCGCTTCGGCCTGCTCACGGCCGTTATGGCGGGCATGGCCTCCTCCCAGTTCGGAACCCTGTGGAGTTCCCTCTTCTACGGATGGGATCCGGCCTACTCGAAGGACGTCTGGATGGCCGTCCCCATCAACATGGTCTCCGGGGCGATTTTCTCCGGAGCCCTGGGGTACTTCCTGGCGACCAAGGTGGCGAAAACCGGCCTGGTCCGGTCCGCCGAATAGTCCGAACCATGCCCCGTTCCCTCGTTGAATTACAGAATCTTACCTACCGCTTCCGCCGAAAGGACGACCCGGTCCTGGAGGATATCTCCTTCTCCCTGGAGGAGGGGACCTTCAACATCCTGGTCGGCCCGGGGGGAAGCGGCAAATCCACCCTGTGCCGAATTCTGGACGGACGGATTCCCCATCTGCTCAAGGGGGATCTGACCGGGGAGATCCTGCTGGAAGGGAGATCGGCCCTGGAATTGGAGATGAAGGACATCTCCTGCTCCGTGGGGTCGGTCTTCCAGGACCCGGAAACCATGTTCGCCACCCTTACCGTGGAGGACGAGATCGCCTTCGGTCCGGAGAATCTTTTGAGGGAACGGAAAAAAATCCGGGAGGACGTGCAAAAACTCCTGGATCTTACCGGCATTGGCCCCTACCGGCAAAATCTGGTCTGGAACCTCTCGGGGGGGCAGATTCAGAAGCTGGGCCTCGCCTCGGTTCTGGCCATGGAGCCGAAGCTGATCATCCTGGACGAACCCACGGCCAACCTGGATCCGGCCTCCACCTCCCAGGTGCACGAACTGATACTTTCCCTGCGGAAACAGGGCATGACCGTCCTGCTGGTGACCCGGGAGCTGGATGAGTTTCTGGCCGAGGCGGATCAGCTCCTGGTGCTGGACGGGGGGAAATTGCTCTACCGGGGAGAACCCTACGGGATCCTGGCAGGGAAGGGGGACGATCTGGAAAGCCGGGGCATCTGGCTGCCGGAAACGGTGGAGATTGGCCTGGAACTGCGAAGAAGGGGCTTTCCCGTGGAGGCCATTCCCATCCGGGTGGGGGAGGCGCTCGCCCTTATCGACAAGCTGAATCTGGTCTCCCGGGAAACCGTGCTGACCGGGAGCGAAGCTCCGGGATGGGATGAAACGGCTCCGCCCCTCATTGAAGGCCGGGGGATCCGCTACTCCTACGGGGCGGGTCTCTACGCCCTGAAGGGGGTGGATCTTACCGTCCGCCCCGGGGAGATGCTGGCCATCGTGGGACGGAACGGGGCGGGAAAAAGCACCCTGGCCAAGATGCTGATCGGCCTGAACCGGTGCCGGGAGGGATCCCTGATCCTCTTCGGAAAGGACTCCCGCAAATGGAAGGTTCCCGATCTGGCGAACCATATCTCCCTGGTGTTTCAGAATCCGGAGCATCAGTTCCTCACCGACACGGTGGCCGAGGAGATAGACTACAGCCTCCAGTCCCGGGGGGTGAACGATCCGGAGGCGATGGCCGGGGCCCGGGAGAGAATGCTGGAGCAGCTGGGACTTTCCGGGGAGTCGGAACGGCACCCCTTTACCCTGAGCGCGGGGAACAAGCGCCGCCTGGGGGTGGCCACCATGCTGGTGGGGGATCCCCGGGTGCTCATCGTGGACGAGCCGACCTACGGCCAGGATCGGGAGATGACCCGCACCCTCATGACTCTTCTGAGGGATATACGGGACCGGGGGATCGCCGTGGTCATGATAAGCCACGACATGCGCCTGGTCTCGGAGTACGCCGACCGGGTGGTCGTCATGAGCGAGGGGCTCAAGCAATTCGACGGGAACCCCACGGAACTCTTCGACAAGGCGGAGATCCTGGAATCGGCCAGCCTGGAGCCGACCCTGCTCTTCCAAATTCTCAAAGCCCTGGGGGAGAGGGGCGTCACCTGCCGGGGCAATATCCCCAGCACCGGGGCTTTTATCAAACTGCTGCTCCGGGAGGAGGAATCCCATGGCTGAACATAATCTGAGTTACAAGGAGAGGGGATCCGCCCTCAACCGGGTCTACCCCCTGGTAAAACTCATCTGGGTTTTCCTCATCGCGGTGGGCCTCTTCCTGTTTACCCGGCCCCTTTCGGGACTGGCGGTCTTTCTCCTCGTCCTCGCCCTGGCCCTGATTCCGGGGAAGATCCGCCCCGGGGAAATAATCAGGAGCGGCCTCGTGGTTTTCGGCCTGGGGTTTCTGCTCATGATCTTCCACTTCCTCATCGATCCGGGCGAAACGGTCTGGTCCTTCGGCATTCTCCATGTGAGCGATTACGGACTCCAGCAGGGGCCGGTGTTCTTCTTCCGCCTTTCCGGGGTGGTGCTGGCCAGCTTCATCCTTATCTGGACCACGGACACCCGGGATCTCATGCAGTCCCTGGTGAAGGCGGGCATGCCCTACCGCTACGCCTACACCATCTTCCTGGCCCTGCGCTTCCTCCCCCTTATCCAGCGGGAGGTGGAGTCGGTCAGGGCGGCCCACGCCATCCGGGGGCGGGCGGCGGGGACCACCCTCAAGCACCGGTTCGTCCTGTGGCAGCGCTATGTCTTCACCATCCTCATCAACGGGCTCCGAAAGGCGGAGAATACCGCCGACGCCCTGGAGTGCCGGGCATTCGGCTATGCCCCGGAACGGACCTACGTGAAACAGATAACCTTCCGGAAAAGGGATATGGTCCTGATCATTTTCACTCTGATTCTGGAAGCGGGGCTGATAACGGCGGAGAGACTGGCATAAACCCCGGTCCTTTGCTTTTCCCGGCGGGATGGATTATCATTAATCGTGGTTAACCAATCTGATGAGGACGCCTGGCATGAGGGATGAGGATACATCGAAATCTCAGTTGATTCGCGAGCTGGCAGGTCTGCGATCCCGTGCGGACGATCTGGGAAAAAGGGAAACTCTCTCTCTCCTCCTCAAGGCGAATGATGACGGGATCTGGGCGTGGAAGACAGAAACCGGGGAAGCCTATTTCAGTCCTTCCTGGTACACCATGCTGGGGTATGAGCCCGATGAATTTCCTCCCACCTATAAGAACCTGATCGGACTGATTCATCCCGATGATCTGGATAAGGCGAACGCAGCGATTCTGCTGGCCAAACAAACCCGCAAACCCTTCTCCGTTGAATTCCGCATGAAGACCAAAGGGGGAGATTGGCTCTGGATCCAATCCCGGGGCAGAGCCTTCGAAGGGGAGGGCGGCGAGGGGCACCCCCATATGGTGGGGACCCATACGGACATAAGCTCGCGCAGGGAGACGGAAACATACCTGCGCCTGACCCGGTCCATCATCGAAAGGGCCAATGTGGGAATCTATCTGGTTGATGAGGAAGGGCGGATACTGGAGATAAACCGGAAAGCGGAGGAGATCCTTGGCTATACCAAGGCGGATCTTGAGCAATTGACCATTCCCGATATCGACCCGGATATAACCCCCGAATCATGGCCGCTCCTATGGAATGAACTGAGAGGCGAGAAGAAGGAAAGCCTTATAAGGAAGCATATCGGAAAAGACGGTTCCCCGGTTCCCGTGGAAATTTACACGACCCATCTGGCCTATGAGGGGAAAGAGTTCGATGTCGCCTTTGTCCAAGATATTACCGAGCGCCTGCAGAAGGAGGAGGTGATCCGCGAAAAGGATATCCTCCTCCAGGACATAGGGAGGCAGGCGAAAATCGGCGCATGGAAAGTTGATCTCGAAACGGGCCGGGTAACGAATACGGAGGAGATCCTTCGAATTTACGATCTGGATGATAAGGAAAAGGTAAGCATCGACGAAGGATTGAGTTACTGTACCGGCGAAAGTCGCATAAGGATAGAGAACGCCTTTCACAGGGCCGTTGACGAGGGAATCCCCTATGACCTGGATCTCGAGATCCTCTCGGCGAAGGGTAAGGCCAAGTGGGTCCATACCACCGGGTACCCCGTTATGAAGCAGGGGCATATTATGGCGGTGCAGGGTTCGTTTCAGGACATTACCGAAATCAAGCAATCGGAGATGCTTCTGAAGAAGAGCGAAAAAAAATACAGGGACCTTATCGAGCTGTCGCCCCTGGGAATCGGGATCATTGATCCGGAAGGGCATATCGTGGATGCCAATCAGAGCCTCGCCGTCATGCTGGGATATGGGATAGACGAACTCATTCGCTTATCCCTGAAGGATATCTGTCCACTCGAAGGGATGATTTCCAACCAATCCCTGCTGGAAACATTGGTAAAGGGCGAGAGGGCTAGCGTTTCCCTTGAGGAACGCTTCAGGCACAGGGCCGGCGACTTGATCTGGGTCAATATCAAAATGGCCAGAACCGAGAACATATGCGGACCGGGTGTCTTCCTTTCCCTTTTCTGTGAAGATATCAGCATGCGGAAAAGGATGGAAGAGGAAAGGGAAAAACTCGAGTCCCAGCTGATGCATTCCCGGAAGATGGAGGCCGTGGGCCAGCTCGCCGGGGGCGTCGCCCACGATTTCAACAATATGCTGGCGGGCATCATGGCCGCGGCGGAATTACTGCAGCAGTCTATCCCCAACGGGGAATCGTCCGCCGGGGAATATCTGAATATGATCGTGGAATCATCGGAGAGGGCTTCCAAGCTGATTGCCCAGCTGCTGGCTTTCTCCCGTAAGGAAATGATTCAGAAAGAGGATATAGATATCCATAAAGTCCTGGAGGAAACCCTTTCCATCCTAAACAGAACCCTGGACAGGAGAATCACCATCCGTCACGACTTCGAGGCAGAATCTGCAGTCATCCAGGGGGATGGGAATTCCATTATCAATGCCATCCTGAACCTTTCCATTAATGCCGGACAGGCCATGAAAGAGAAGGGGGGGGAATTAACCATTATTACCCGAAATAAAAAACTGGGTTATGGCTCCGGCGAGGGAACTATGTTCTCCCTTAAGCCGGGGAATTATCTTGAGATAGAGATACGGGACACGGGCACGGGGATAGCCCCCGAGATAATTGACAGAATCTTCGAACCCTTCTTTACGACCAAGGGTGTGGGCAAGGGATCGGGCCTGGGGCTTTCCGCCGTATACGGAACGGTGGAACACCATGACGGAGACATTACCGTGAACAGCAAGGTAGGGGAGGGGACCTCGTTCCATATATTCCTCCCCTGTTCCCTGCCCCATCCTTCCCCTACCACCGGAAGGTGATGTTCGTCTTCCCCTTCAGGTTATGAATTCCCGTAAAGTTGTCCCCCCGGCTGGCCGCGAAGATCACCGGGATCGTCTGGCCGTTTACGAATTTGTGATCCCTCTCATCCCCCGAGTCCAGGGGAATGCGGAAGGTTATCACAGTTCCCGCCGCCGTTTCCGAACCGGAGACGACCGTGACGTCGTCGCTGCCCCCTTCCCGGGTATCGGGGGTATGGGAGGTGCGCCGGTTGCCGAAGTCGTCCCGGATGAACACCTCGCCCCCGTCCACATAGCCGATGATGAAGTCCGCCCCCTCCATGATTGAGGTGGGATTGAAGCCCACAGATACCCATCCCGCCTGGGGCGAGGTGAGGGTCCCTTCCAGATAGGTTCCGTCAATGGTCCACTCGAAGGTGATCCCCGATACGGTGACGCTCTCCCCGAAAAGGGGGATTATGGCGAACAGAGCGAGCAGAAGGAGCGCAGAGCCTGTTTTCTTATCTTTCATATTATCTCCTTGTCAGGCCAGGATGCCTACGAAATAAAGACCGGAGAGAACCGTGGTCACCATCAGGAGGAGTGTGGTAAACCCCATGAAACGGTGGACGCGGCGTGCCGGCTTTTTGGTACGGGTCTTCTTCAGAAGCATGATGAGGGGCGTGGAAAGGAGAAGGAGCACCGTGGTAATTCCCAGAAGGCTGTGCGGCGAGGAGAGGTGCAACCCCCCTGACGTCTGGACCATGAGGAAAGCCGTCAGGATGCCGGCCAATCCCGATCCTGCCGCGATGAGACCCAGTTTCCTGTGAATCTTGTAGGTGTTTTTCTTCCCCTTCCGTAAAAGTGAAACGAATATGCCCGTAGTCATGGCCAGCAGAGAGCTTCCCATGAGAATCCCATGTACCTTCCACAGTATATCGTAGCCCATCCAAACCATCCTTAAATAAATAGTTAATCCTAATATACTACAAAATGAATAGGAAATGTAGTTTTTCGGAACTTTTTTTCTCCCTTGCCCTGACCCCTCAAGACGCCTATAATCGATCCATGGTACCCATCGTTTTTACAAACAGAGCCGATTATCGGACGGGGTTTCTCGATCTTCCTCCCCAACACTGGGAGTCATCCCGCGACAGTCTGGACCGGACGGACCTGCTCAGCCCCCCCGTCACCTCCCCCTTTCCCTTCCGCGAAGCCATTCCCAGCTGGAATATTCTCTGCGGTTCCGGCGGCTGGGCGGAGATTTTTCTCCGGGGCCGCCGGGAGGGCGTCTGGACCGGGTGGTACCCCCTGGGCCTCTGGGCCTCCGCGGACGGGCCGGTGAGACGGTCCTCCTTCGCCGGGATGGGGGACGGGTCGGGAACGGTGAGAACGGATACCCTCAGCTTTAGCGCCGACATGGACGGGCTGCAAATGAAGATAAGCCTGCGGACCCTGCGGGGGGAGAGCCTCCCCCTCCTGCGGGGAGCCGCTCTGGCCTGGAGCACGGGCAAACCGGAGAAGGGCTCCCTCTCCTCCCGGCTGCCCGGGGAAGACCTGCCCCCCGTCGCCGTGGAGGGGCTTCCCGCCCACTCCCAGATGCCCTACCGGGACGGGGGATCGGGGTGGTGCAGTCCCACCAGCGTCTCCATGGTCCTGGGCTACTGGCGGCGGAGCGGCGTCTCCCCGGAGGCCTGCGTCCGGGAAGCGGCGGCCGGGGTCTACGATCCGGTCTACGGGGGAACGGGGAATTGGGCCTTCAATACGGCCTGGGCGGGAAGCCTGGGCTACCGGGCCTACCTGTGCCGGCTCACCCGTTTCTCCCGGGCCGTCCCCTACCTTGAGGCGGGCATCCCCCTGGTGATGAGCATCGCCTTTGACGGATCGGCCGGCCTTCCCCTGTCCGGAGCCCCCATGGATTCCTCCCGGGGGCATCTCATCGTCCTGCGCGGATTTGACGGGAAGGGCCGGGCCCTGGTGCAGGAGCCGGCGGTCTCCCGGGACGAAGAGGTGCCCCGCAGCTACGACGGGGCGGAACTGGAACAGAGGTGGCTGGAAGCGTCCGGGGGGCTCTGCTATGTCATCCGGCCGGAGAATCACCCCGATCCCTATTCCACCATGTCTCAATGATCAGCCGGGTCAGGGTCTCCTCCAGCCGGTTGCGGGCGGACCAGAGTCCCCCCGTCCGGTCCGGGTCGTCCGCCGTACCGGTGATCAGATAGGAGAAGGTCAGGCCCTCTTCCCGGTCGAAGTAGAGGGCTCCCTTCAGGCCGTAGGCATCCCCGTGGTGCCCCAGAAAGCGGGGCCCCTTCACGCCGGGCAGGAAATCATCCACCCCGAATATCCCCAGCCTTCCCTCTGTCATGCGGTCTATGACTGTCGGAGAAATTAGCCCGACGCCGCCCACCGATCCCCTGCCCAGAAAGAGGCGCCCCATTCCGTTCAAAAAGAGGACCGAGGCCCGCATGCCCCCCTGGGGGGCGTAGAGGGTGCCGTTGCTGCCCGGCTGGTAGGGGGTGTAGAATCCCGGGTCATGGCAGATTTCCCGGACCCTTTCCGGACTGTCGCACTGGGCCACCCAGGGGCCTCCGGGAGTCTCCTTGCGGTAGAGGACGGCCAGGTTATCCCTTTCCGATGCGGACAGGGCCTGCAGATTAAAGGCGGCCCGGGTCACCAGGGGATTCTCCCCGTGCAGGACGGTGTACAGGGGCTCCAGAAGGATTTCCCGGACCAGGCTGTCAAAGGTTTTCCCGGTGACCCTCTCCAGGGCGGTGGCCAGAACCCCGTAGCCCAGATTGCAGTAGGCGTACAGCCCCTCCCCGGGGCCGGCCTCCCGGTTCCAGTTGGGGAGGGAGGCGTCCCCCGAGAGGAGAGTCCGGATGGGTGTGTCCCTGGGCAGATTGTAAACCGTCCCGTCGCGCAGGCTGGAGGTATGGGTCAGGAGCATATTCCCGCTCAGGGGCTGATCGGGGAAATGGGGATTCCGGAGGGGGAAACCCAGGGGGCCGGACAAATCCGCCCCGAGGTCTATGAGCCCCCTCTCCTCCAGGGTCAGGGCGGTGAGGGCCGCGGCCATCTTGGAGATGCTCGCCACCCGGCAGAGGGTGGAGGGGGTCATGGGCCGCATACCGTCACGGGTCCCCCAGGCCCGGCTGTAGATAAGGCCTTCCCCCCGGGAAACGGCGACGGCCAGTCCGGCGATCTCCCGTCCCGGAGCTTTCATCAGAGCGGTCAAAGACTTCTCAAATTCGGCGATGCGATCGGTCATGGGGCTTGACTCCTTACGGGATAAGTATGAACATGGGAGCCATGAAAGGGCAAGGGCAAAGGGGCGTGCTTCCCCATCTGAAAAGGGGGGTAATCCTCTCTTCTGTGCAGATTCTCCTCATACTCCTCCTGCTGATCCTGAACGGCGCCCGCCCCTGGTATTTCTCGGCCCTGAGCCCCCTCCTGGGATCGGTCAATCTGGCCGCCGGTTGGTTCCTCCACCTGAGGGGGGACCGTTTTCTGGGCGCCCGGGGGGAAGAGGGGGAGGAACCGGATTCCCCGCCCCCCTGGACGGGGAGCTTTCTCGTCTCCGGCCTCATCCTCCTGGCGGCGGCCACGGCGGCTTACTTCCTGGCCGGGGTGGGCACCCGCTACTTCCTATAGGCCCAGGTCCCGGCGGTACCGGTCCAGCTCCCTCTCGCTGCCCCGGACAAAACGGCCCGGGGTTATCTCCACCCAGCTCTGGGGATCGGTCCCGTGAACCGAGGGGTCGTAGACCAGGATCTCCTTGCTCTTCTCCACCTCCGGATTGGGCTGGGGAATGGCGGATATGAGGGATTTGGTATAGGGATGGAGGGGACAGCGGAAGAGCTCCTCCGCTTCGGCCAGCTCTACGAGCCGCCCCTTGCTGATGACCCCGATCCTGTCGGAGATGAATCTCATGACCGAAAGATCGTGGGCGATGAAGAGGTAGGTCAGGCCCTTTTCCCTCTTCAGTTTGCCCAGCAGGTTCAGCACCTGGGCCCGGATAGAGACGTCCAGGGCGGATATGGGCTCGTCGGCGATGATGAGCCGGGGCTCCATGACCAGGGCCCGGGCGATGCCGATGCGCTGCCGCTGACCCCCGGAGAATTCATGGGGAAAGCGGCTGGCGAATTCCGGCAGCAGCCCCACGTCCTCCAGGGCCCGGGCGACGATCTCCTTCCGCTCCCCCTCCTTCATGTTCCGGCGCAGGGAGAGGAGCCCCTCGGAAATGATGTAGTCGATCTTGGCCCGCTCGTTGAGACTGGCCATGGGATCCTGGAAGATCATCTGCAGCTGGGAAACGACCTTCCGGTCCGTTTCGGGGGATATTTTCCCGTCGATCCTCTCCCCGTCGAAGCGGATCTCCCCCCGGGTGGCCGGATTCAGCCGGATGATGGAGCGGCCTATGGTGGTTTTCCCCGAGCCGGACTCCCCCACCAGGCCGAAGGTCTCCCCGGGATAGACGTCGAAGCTGACATCCTTTACCGCGGCGAAATGTTTGTCCCCCTTTGTGTGGAATTCCACCCGCAGCTCCTTCACCGAAAGGAGGGGCTTCCCCTTCTTGCCGGCGGGGGTTTGCTGAGGGGTTAGGGCAGACGGGATGGCCGGGGTCTTTCCTATTTCCCGGATCTGGCCGACCGCCGGGGGAGGATCGATCTTCGGGGCCCGCCCGTCCAGCATCCAGGTGGCGGCCCGGTGGGTTTCCGACACCGGGAAGAGGGGCGGCTCGTAGGCGAAGTCCACCTTCAGGGCGTGGGGGTTGCGGGGGGCGAAGGCGTCCCCGGTGATCTCCTTGAACAGGTTGGGGGGGGAACCGGTGATGGCGTAGAGCTCCTTCCCCTTCTCCCCCAGCTGGGGCAGGCTCGAGAGGAGGGCCCAGGTGTAGGCGTGGCGGGGATCGTAGAAAATCTCCTCCGTGGTGCCGTACTCCACGATTTTGCCGGCGTACATGACCGCCACGTAGTCCGCCACGTTGGCCACCACCCCCAGGTCATGGGTGATGTACACAGTGGTGAAGCCGAACTCCCCCTGGATGTCCCGGATCAGTTTGAGGATCTGGGCCTGTATGGTCACGTCCAGGGCGGTGGTGGGCTCGTCGCAGATGAGGATCTCCGGGCGGCAGGCGATGGCGATGGCGATGACCACCCGCTGCCTCATGCCCCCGGAAAATTCATGGGGGTACTGCTTCGCCCGGGCTTCGGGCTGGGGGATGCCCACCCTGCCCAGAATCTCCACGGCCAATGCGGCCGCTTCGGCCCCCCTGAGGCCCTGGTGCTCCTCTATGGACTCCTCAATCTGCTTACCCACGGGCATGAGGGGGCTCAGGCTGGTCATGGGGTCCTGGAAGACATAGCCGATCCTCTTCCCCCTTATGGTGAGCCACTCCTTCTCCGTGGCGAATCTGGTCAGGTCCTTCCCGTCGTACTCGATGGAGCCCCCGGTGATCTTCCCGTTTTTGTCCAGCATGCCCAGGAGGGTTTTGACGAAGACCGATTTCCCCGCCCCCGACTCCCCCACGATGGCGGTGGTTTTGCCCCGGGGCAGGTCCAGGGAGCAGCCCCGGACGGCGGTGAGGGTCCTTCCTCGCAGGGAGAACTGCACTTCCAGATCTTTGACTGACAGGATCGGGGTCATAGGTGGTTCCTCGGATCGGAGGCATCGGCGAAGGCGTTGCCCAGAATATAGAAAGAGACGGTGATGACCGACAGGACGATGGTGGGGAAGATGAGCTGGTAGCGCAGCTCCGGGCTCATCATGATGGACCGCCCCTCGTTGACCAGGTTCCCCAGGGAGGGGACGTCGATGGGGAGGCCCAGCCCCAGGTAGGTCAGGAACACCTCCCAGCCGATGGTGGAGGGTATGGAGAGGGCCGTCTGGAGCATCACCACCGACACCAGGTAGGGAAGGAGGTTCTTGTAGATGATCCGTCCCGTCCCCGTCCCCAGGCAGCGGCTGGCCAGATTGTACTCCCGGTCCCGGATGATCACGATCTGATTGCGGATGAACCGGGCCATGCCGTGCCAGCCGGTGAGGCACATGGCGGTGACCATGGTGGAGAACCCAGGCCTCAGGATGTAGGCCATGAGGATGAGTATGATCGTGTTGGGAATGTTGTGGAGCACGTTGAAGACCTCGGTCAGGGGCCTTTCCAGCCGGCGCACATAACCCCACAGGGCCCCGTAGACGATCCCTATGCCCATCTCAACGATGCCCACCAGGAGGCCGATGAGGAGGGAGGTGCGGGTGCCGTGCCAGATCCGGGACCAGAGGTCCTGGCCGATGGCGTTGGTCCCGAACCAGTATTCCTTTCCGGGCTGGATATTGCGGAGGGGAAATCCCTTGGCGTCGAAATTCACCTGGGTGGCCGGTCTCTGCCCGGGGAACAGGGGCTGGACGACGGTGAAGAGCACCAGAATGCCGAGCAGAAACAGGAGGAAGAGGGCGGCCCGGTTTTGCAGGAAAATGCGGATGGTGGAGCGCCAGTAGGAGTAGTTGCTGTAGCCGGTTTTCTCCGCTTCCCCCCGGTCCATGGGGGAGGGGACGAAGAGTTCCGCCGGAATGTCGTCGTAGGTCTTCATTACCGGGTCTCCCCCTTGTTCAGCTTGATCCGGGGATCGATCAGGGCCATGAGGATGTCCCCCAGGAAGAGCCCCACGATGCCCACGCTGGAGAAAATCAGCACCAGGGCCTGGACCATGGGATTGTCCTGACGGCCTATCACGTCCACCAGGAGCCCCCCCATGCCGGGGATGGAGTAGATCGATTCGATGTATATGGAGCCGGCCACGGTGCTCAGGAGGGTCGCGGGCAGGTACTGGGCCAGGGGGACGTAGGCGTTCCGCATGACGTGCTTTCTCATGATTTTCTTATAGGGGAGGCCCTTCGCCTGTCCCAGCTTCAGATAGTCCCTGTTCAGTTCGTCCACCATGTAGCGGCGCATCCACATGGCGTTGAAGGCGATGCCCCCCAGGGAGAGGGAGACCAGGGGGAGGATCCAGCTGCCGATGCGGTACTTGTCAAAGAGCATGGGCAGATGGAGGAGGTCCGAGCCGTAGAGCTGGACGAAGAGCAGGTAGACCGTGGAGGGGACCGCGCTGACTAGGATGATGTAGCCGGTCCAGACCCTGTCCCAGGCCCTGCCCTTGTGGGTGGCCATCTTTTTCCCTATGCCCAGGCCCAGGATGAGGGAGATGACCGTGGCGGAGATGCCGAAGTTGACCGAATAGGGGATGCGGGGCTTGATGATCTTGCTCACCGGCACGTTGGCCCGGTAGATGATGGAGGTGCCCAGATCGCCCCGGGAGAGATCGGCGTAGAAATTGAAGAGCTGCACGTACCAGGGATCCAGCAGGCCGTACTTGTCCAGGATCGCCTCTTTCTGGGAGTCGTCCAGCTTGTCGAACCGTTCTCCGAAATACCCCTCCACGGGAAGAAGGCGCATGAGAAGAAAAACGACGGTCACCACAATCACCAGGGTTACCAGGGATTGGGCCAACCGCTTCAGGGAATAGATAAACATCGTATCTCCAATAGGGGGAACTCCGGAAGATACCGGAGTTCCCGTTTTTACATGGTTTGTTGGTTATTTGACGGCGCCGAGGGCCTTATCCCTTTCCGCCTTCCAGGCCGCTTCCCGGGCGGCGTATTCCGAGGAGGAGAGGGCCGTATCCAGAACCCTCTGTCCCTTGAATTTCAGGTTGGACATGCCGAAGGGGGCATAGGCGCAGGTAAAGGGCTCCAGCTTGGTGGCGATGAAACCGCCCCCTCCCACGGAGTAGGGGAGGACGAAGGCCTCGTCGATGAGGAAGGCTTCCGCCTTGGCAAACAGTTCGTACCGCTCCGCGATATCCGTCGTTTCCGCCTTGGCCGCTTCCACGAGCTTATCATAAGCCCCGTTGTATCCTTCGGCCATTTCCACCCAGTTGTAGTTGGAACCGGCCACGAAGGGATCCGTGTAGGTTTCCGGGTCGGCATAGTCCGGTCCCCAGTTGACCTCTTCCATGGCGTAGTTGCCCGCCCTTCTGGTGGCGTTGAGGAAGCCCGTGGCCGGGAAGGGCACGGGAATGATATCGATGTAATCGGAGCCGAGCTCCTTCTCCATCTGCTGCTCCACCACCTGCACTCTCATGACCCAGTCGTTCATGTCGGAGCGGTAGGGCATCATGACCTTGACGGGGAAGGTGACCTTTCCCTTGAGTTCGGCCATGGCCTTGGCCTTGTAATCCTTTGCCAGGGCGGAATCGTAGGTGGGAGAGTCGGCGATAGCCTTGAGGGGACCCATCTGGGTGTACTCTTTGCCGTCCACATTGGCAAAATACTGGGGCGTGACCGTGCTGGAAAGGCGGCGGGAGGGCTCGTAGGGCTCCTTGGTGGCCATGGCTGCTTCCTTGTTCAGGGCGTGGAAGAGGGATTTGCGGAAGTTCCGGTTGTTCACGGCGATCTTCCAGTTCTCCGGCTCGTACTCTTTGTCAAAGTTTACGTTAAAGTTGAAAGCGTAGAAATAGGAGTAGGCGCTGGCCTTGAAGGGGTGAACCTGCTTCTCCTTTTCCGGATCCTTCATCCAGCTGTCGATGATGTCGGAGGAGACCATGGTTTCGCTGATCTCGCCCCGGAGGAAGAGTTCCGGACCCAGGTCTTCCGCTTCCTTGTTGTACTTGTAAATGAGGCGGGGGATGAAAACGTTTTTGCTATCCCAGTAGTTTTTGTTCTTTACCAGAACCCGGTTTACCTGGGGTTCGAAGGTTTCCATGATATAGGCGCCGTTGAAAAGGACCGTGGTATTGTCCATTCCGAAGCTGTCCCCCACCTGGGCGAGGAACTCCCCGTTCAGGGGAAGGAAGGAGACGTAGGTCAGCATGGAAAGGAAGTAGGGCACCGGTTTGGAGAGGGTATATTGCAGAACGTACTTATCAACCGCCTTGACGCCCACGGTGGAAAAATCGGTGCTTTCCCCTTCGAAGTAGGCTTTGGCCCCCGCCACGACGCCGTAAAGGACATTGGCCGTCTTGGAGGCGTTCTCCTTGTTCAGGATATATTTGGCCGCGTCCACCCAGTCCTGGGCGGTGGTTTCCCCATACTCGGTTCCCTCGTTGGTGTACCATTTCACACCCTTTCGGATATTGAAGGTATAGGTCAATCCGTCATCGGACACGGTCCAGGATTCGGCCAGGCCCGGTTTCATGAT
>QKAI01000527.1 GCA_003246505.1 Spirochaetaceae bacterium
GATTTTCTTAGTCGATTTACGGGAAATCTCATAGAGAATTCCCGTGATGTGGGGGACATATTGGGGCCCTAATGGGTCCCCGCCGCCATAAGCGCGCCGATCTGTTCCACCGTGGCTTCGTTGCGGTTCATGACCCCGACGATCTGCCCGTTGAAGATGACCGCGATGCGGTCGGAGAGGGTGCGGATTTCATCCAGATCCTCGGAGATGAGGAGAATGGCCGTTCCCATGTCCCGGCGCTCCACCAGGGTTTTGTGGATATATTCCGACGCTCCGATATCCACGCCCCGGGTAGGCTGGGCGGCGATGAGGATCTTCGGGTTCCGGGAAAGCTCCCGGGCGAGTATCAGCTTCTGAATATTCCCGCCGGACAGGTTCTTGATGGGGGTGTCCAATGTCGGGGTCTTTACGGAGAATTCCCTGACCAGATTGGTGGAATGCTTTTCCATCTCCCCCAGCTTCAGGAATATGGAAGTGGAGAACCGTTCGTCGCTGTGGTCCCGGAGGAATACATTTTCCAGAACGGAAAACTGGCCAATGGCCCCGTCGCGCATCCGTTCCTCCGGTATGAAGGCCAGGCCCATATTGATCCGCTCCGTAAGGGTTTTGCCGGTGATTTCCGTCTCTTCCACCATGATGGAGCCCGAACTGATGGTCCTGATTCCCGCAAGGCACTCGGCGAGTTCCCGCTGGCCGTTACCGGAAACACCCGCCAGCCCCAGAATCTCCCCTGAACGCAGGGTGAGGTCGATGCCCTTGAGCACTTCGTTTCCCCTGTCCCCGATGGCGCGGAGATCCGTGATGGCGAGGCTCTCCGCCCCTTCCCCGGGGGCGCGGATCTCCGGTTCCTTGATCTCCCTGCCCACCATGAGCTTCACCAGCTCTTCCCTGGTCACCTCAGCGGTGAGCCGGGTGCCCACGGTGGTTCCGTCCCTGAGAACGGTCGCCCTGTCGCTTACGGCCAGGACTTCGTGGAGCTTGTGGGAAATGAAGAGGAGGGAGTGCCCCTCGGCCACCATCCTCCTGAGGGTGACGAAGAGGTCGTCCACCTCCTTGGGGGTGAGCACCGCCGTCGGTTCGTCCAGGATGATGAGGCTCGCCCCCATGAAGAGGGCCTTGAGGATTTCCACCCTCTGCTGCTCCCCTACGGAAAGCTGCCAGATATAGGCGTCCGGATCGACATGGAGGCCGTATTCCGCGGAAAGCCGTCGGATTTCGGCGCTGACCACATCCAGGTCCAGGCGCAGACCCCGGGTCGATTTCCTTCCCAGGGCCACGTTCTGGGCGACGGTCATGGTGTTCACCAGCATGAAATGCTGGTGGATCATGCCTATGCCCGCTTTGATCGCATCGGCGGGGGAGCGGAAATTCACCGCCTCCCCGTTGATTCGTATTTCGCCGGAATCGGGCTGATACATGCCGTAGAGCTGACGCATGAGCGTACTCTTGCCAGCGCCGTTCTCGCCCAGCAGAGCGTGGACTTCGCCGGTTCTCACGTCCAGACTGACGCCGTCGTTGGCTCGGACGCCGGGAAAGGTCTTAACAATATTCACCATTTCCATGTGCCGGATATGATCGGCGGAAGTTCTCTCTGCTGAGCTCATGATTCATCAACCCCTATCTTTATTACGGAGCAACGGTTATGCTGCCGCTGGTTATGCCTTTGATTACTTCATCGGCCTTGGCCTTGACATCGGCGGGCAGGGCGAAGTCCGGGTTGAAACCGATCTTCAGGCCCCCGTTCGCCAGGGTCAGGATGTAGGTCTTACCGCCGTAGACACCGGTTTCGGTGGCGGCGATTATCTCCTTGAGCATGGCGACCCAGTCGTAAACCTGGCTGGCCACTACCAGCTTGGGAGAAAGGGAGGTCTGATCGGCCTGGGTTCCGAACCAGTAGACGGCGCCCGCCTTTTCCGCGGCTCCGATGGAACCGACGACCGACTGGGAGGATCCGGTGAGGATGTCCGCGCCGGCGGAGATGTGGGTCTGGGCGGCGGCGGCCATGAGGGCCACGTCGGAGAAGGATCCGGTCCAGGTCTTGGAAACGGTGGCCTTGGGATTGGTCAGGGCGACTCCCTGGGAGAAACCGCTGATGTAGGTATGGGCGTCACCCACGTCAATGGGACCGGTCACGCCGATGATGCCGCTCTTGGTCATCATGCCGGCGATAACGCCGTTAACGTAACCGCCCTGTTCCGCCGCGGCGGTGTAGGCGTACACGTTGTCAAGGCCGAAGGTGTTCACGTCGGTTCCCCAGGCGAAGGCGGTGTCGGGGAAATCGGGGGCGATCTCCTCCACGGAGGATCCGTACTGGGAACCGTGGGCCACGATGAGGTTATACCCCTGGGTGGCGTAGTCCCGGATAGCGGCGGCGGCGTCGGGAACCTTGAACATGTTCTCCGTATATACCAGTTCCACGGCGCTCTCCCCGCCCATATCCGCCTGAACCGTTTTCAGGGCCGACCACATGGACTGGCTGAAGGCCGTGTCGGTGGTGGCGCTGGGCATGATGACGGCGATGCGGAAGGGTTCCGCGGCCTTAGTCGTGCCCGATGCTTCGCTCGAACCTCCCGCCCAGACCGTGGCGGTCATGGCGCAGAACAGGAGGGCAATAAACATAATACCTAATCTCTTCATACATTTCTCCTTTTTGATCTCTATATTTACCGGGAGGGCTTCAGGCTTCTCCGCGGATAAAGGGCTTGTTAAGTGCGGCCGGGGTTTTCCTCCGGCTCCCCGAAAGGGTCAGGGCGACAACGGTAAGAATGTAGGGCAACATGTTCGCCAGGCTCGCGGGAACCGGCACGCCCAGGACCTGCATCCACAGCTGGAAGGAGTTGGCCATGCTGAAAAGCAGGGCCCCCCACATGACACCCACCGGCGACCATCCGCCGAAATACACCAGGGCCACGGCGATAAATCCCTGTCCCGAGGTGAGGTTGTCCTGGAACAGGTTCAGCGAGGATATGGAAAGGGACGCCCCGGCCAGTCCGGCCAGTACCGCTCCGAGAATAACGCAAAGATACCTAACCCGATCCACGTTGATGCCCCGGGAATCGGCGGCGGCGGGATTCTGCCCCACCGCTTTGATGACCAGGCCCCAGGTGCTCCGCTCCAGAATCCACCAGCTCAGGGGGACCAGGAGGAAGGCGATATACACGAGGATGCTGTGCTGGAACAGAATCGGCCCCAGGATGGGGATTCTGCTCAGGAGGGGGATGGACAGGGTGGGAAAGCCGCTTACCGTTTTCACTGTTCCCACCAGTACCTTGAAAAGCAGGCTGGACATGCCCAGACCGAACATCTGGAGGCCGATGCCGCTGACCCCCTGCTCCGCCTTGAGGGTGATGCTCACCACGGACATCATGAGGCCCATGACCACACCGGTGATCACCGCCGCGAGGATGCCCAGGATCAGGCTGCCCGTAATCAGTACCGCATAGAAGGCGAAGAAGGCGCTCAGAAGCATGATGCCGTCCACTCCCAGGTTCACTACGCCGGAATTCTGGGAAAAGGTTTCCCCCAGGGCGGCGAAGAGGAAGGGGGTGGCCAGCACCATCATGGTATTCAGAAGACCCGTTACCAGGGTCAGGGAGAAAAGATCATTCACAGCTGTTCCCTCCGGGAGCGGATGCGCCGTATCAGCTGCTGGGTCCAGATGCCCGAAGCGGATACGAAGAGTACGATAAGCCCCAGGATGGCGCCGATGAGGGCGGAGGGCACCTGCACGGCCCTCTGCATGGTATCGGCTCCGACCAGAAGGCCGCCGAAGAAGATGGAGGCGGGGATAAGGCCCAGGGGATGGAGCCAGCCCAGCAGGGCCGCCACGATACCCGTGAAGCCGTAGCCGCTGGTGAGGCCCTCCAGAAGTCGGTGCTGCACGCCCAGCACTTCCACGGCCCCGGCCATTCCCGCCAGGGCGCCCGCCAGGGTGAGGGCCATGGCCTGGTTCACCGGAACGTTGATCCCGGAGTAGCTCGAGGCGGCGGGGTTAAGGCCCACGGCCCGGATCCGGTAGCCGATGGTGGTGCGCCAGAGGAGGACATACACGATGACCGCCATGACCAGGGCTATGATCAGCCCCGAGTGGAGCAGGGTGGGGGGCATGAGGCGCGTCAGCCAGGCGTTCTTGGACAGCCGGGCCGACTGGGCCAGATAGGTTCCCGCTTCGATGCCCTTCGGGTCCATGAGGGGCCCCTGGAGAAGGAAGTTCATCAGCTGCAGGGCGATGGAATTCAGCATGATGGTGCTTAGGATCTCATTGACATGGAATTTCGCCTTGAGTATGCCCGGAATGAAGCCCCAGAACCCGCCGGCCACCATGGAACCGAGGAGTACCGCCGGAATGAGAATGAAATGGGGCAGACCGGACAGGGCGAGGGCGAGCCAGGTGGCGCTGAGGGCGCCCATAATCATCTGCCCTTCACCGCCGATATTGATGCAGCTCGCCCTGAAGGCGATGGAGATCCCCAGGCCTACCAGAAGCAGGGGCGTCGCCTTTACCAGGGTCTGGGTGATTCCGAAGCGGGAACCCACGGCACCCCTGAGAAGGGCCCCGTAGGCCTCCAGGGGCCGGGCGTGGAGTATGATCAGGAACAGGGCGCCTATGATGAGGCCCGCCACCACCCCCGCCACGGGGACCAGGACGCGGATTCCTATTTCCAATCCTTCAGTGTTCTTCTTTTCAGCCAAGACATTCTCCTTGATGAACAGAGAGTAAAAAACGGTTATTCATGTAAGAAAAAAGCACCTCCGAACCTCCCAAAAATACGGAACCGGTCCAACCGGTTGTAAGGTTATATTAACGCAAAGATTATGCCAATAACTAGGGGATACCCGAAGGAAATGGATATATCATTGTTTGAATTGCATTTATTCAGACTTCCCTCTCCCCGGACTGGAGGGCTGAACGGGAAAAGGGTAGCCCATTATCACAAAATTGTAGGCCCTATTTTGGAAATCATCCCAAAATGTCGTATCTACGGCAGGGTAAAATATCCTATTCCCCGTCATGGATAATCCGGGAATGGCTTAGAATAAAAAACTCTTCCTGACTGCTGATTTTTTTCCTCTCCCACTGTTCAAAACCCCTATCGTAAATCTCCGCTTCCTTCTGATCAATCCCATAGACATCGCTCTCTATAAACTCCCATTCCTCGCCGCCGAGGCGATTCTCCCCGATCCGCCTGGCGAGCATGGCGGTCGGATAAACCCTGTCCCCCACGTAAATGCGAAAGCGTATGCTGCTCATGAAACCGGATCCGACATAATTTCCCGGATTGCCGAAAATGACGATGAAATCATATCCCAGCTCCGTCGCCCTCTCCACGCTATGGCCGATCAGCCGTTTCCCCAGACCCAGCCTCTGGAATTCCGGTTCCACGGAGAGGGGGCCGAAAGTGAGAACCTCTCTTTCCTCTGCCCTGTCGTTTCTGAGTTTCCCCCGGGTGTACATGATGTTTCCCACGACTCTGCCCTCCCTTTCTATGACAAAGTCCAATTCGGGGATGAAATCGGGATGGCTTCTCATCCGGTGGACCAGATAGTGTTCGTCGCACCCCGGCCCATGGAGGTTCCAGAAGGCCTTTCTGGTAAGTTCCTCCACTACAGGATAATCCCTTTCCTCCTCATTGCGGATAATCATGAAGTTCCCTTTCCCTTAAAAATCTTTCAGTTGCCGAATGATCCCCAAATGAAAAGCGCAATGGGAGATTATGGCGATGCTTCCCCCGAGATAATCCTCATTCGACCAGGCATCGATTTCGGTGATAAATTCCTTAACCCTGCCATATCCTGATTTCAGCCGGCCCTTCATGTCTGACCACTCTTCCTCTGTCACGGACTTCACTTTCCAGCTCTCATTCCAGTCAGTCTTCCCTGTTCTCTTCCCGGTAATATACTCTTGCAAAACATCCATATAGAAAAGAAGGTGATGGACATGACCGGCAATCGTCTCAGGAATATTGTGAAACTGAGTGCCTGCCCTGTCAAAGGAGATCTCATCAATGGTTTCCATAATGGATGTTCGATTATCCAAAAATATGCCATGTGACCTTTCAAAGGTTTCTTCCCATAATTCCAGAAGCTGCTTCACAATGACATCATTAGTTATTTTCATAAACCGATCTCCCGCCGGCCAATCCCTCCATC
>QKAI01000359.1 GCA_003246505.1 Spirochaetaceae bacterium
GGTCAGGATATAGCCCTTCTTCCCGCCCATCTCCCCTTCGGCGAGCACTCCCTCTTCCCGCAGGGAAAGGATCGTCCCTTTGATATCCCGGGCGGGCAGGCGGGTAAAGGATTTCACCATAGCCTCGTCGAAGTAGACATTCAGCCGGGCGAATCGTTTGATGATTTCCTTCAGGGCCTGCTCCCTGGTCGGGGTGGTGAAATCCATTTGATAGAACTCGTCCTCCAGAAGGTACCAGGCCCGGTCCCATTCCCCGTCCACCTGGTCCTCGAAAACGATGAAGGCCTTCTGCAGTTTCTGCAGGGAGGCGGAGATCTCCTTTGAGAGAAGACCGGTGATCTCCTTGATAATGCCTATGGACATGGCCCCCTCGGTGCGGAGAGTCTCCAGGACCGTCTCGTCGTTCTTCGTGAGAAGGGACATCTCGCGCTTATAGGCGGCCCGGAAGAGGGGCAGCTCGTCGGCGAAGATATACCCCACGTTGCCCCCGCAGAAACGGCCCTTGACGATGGTCCTGTCCGACCGGAGGCGGTTATTGGAAATCCTGTCGTCCCCCTCCGTCCGGTAGGGAAGGGAAGGGGAATCGCCGGGCCTGGTCCAGTAGAGGGTCGGCACGGGGGACATGAGACGGAAAAGCTCATCATAGGCCGTCCCCCCGCCTATCAGGTTCTGGCGCTTGAGCCTCAGGCAAATGACGGCCCGTTCCCCCGGTCTTTCCATTCGGCTACGCCCGGATGTGGGACAGGGCTTCGGTCAGGGCCAGGATGGTCAGGGACTGGCCGTAGGCCATGGGGGCGATAATGATGTTCCGGTAGTGGTCCCTGTCGTAGCCCATGCCCGTACCGCCGGAGACGTTGAGGACCGTTCCCTCATCGTCGATATTCTCAAGTATCGCCCCTATCGCCTTTAGACCCTTATCCCGGTAGGATTCGTCCAGGATGCCGTTCCGGACGCCGGCCAGAATACCCGCGGCCATGGCGGCGCTCCCCGAGACCTCCTCGTAGCTGGTCTCGTCATCCAGGATGGTATGCCACAGGCCGCTCTCCGACTGCAATCGGATCAGGGCGTCCACCTGGGCCTTATACGTCCGGATGATCATCTCCCTGACCCCGGGGCTCACATGGTCCTTGGAATTCTCCAGATACTCCATCATGCCCACGGTGAACCAGGAGTTGCCCCGGCACCAGAAGACGCCGCCGAAATTGCTGTTCTCTTTGAAGCTCCAGCCATGGTAGAAAAGGCCGTTCCTCTTTTCGTAAAGATACTTGATATGGATGAGGATCTGGTACTCCGATTCGGCGATCCACTCCTTCCGGCCGTATTTGACACCCATCTTGTTCAGGAAGAGGACCATCATGAAAAGGGTGTCCACCCACATCTGGTCCTCGTTGAGCATGATTCCGTTCCGGTCTTTCACGTCGGTGGTCACATGCTGGAAACCGTTCTCCCTGGTACGGGGCAGCTTGTCCATGAGCCAGTGGGCCCAGTCCAGGGCGATTTTTTCGAACCTCTCCCCGTCTCCGGAACTCTCCCCCGTCTCAAACATATCGGTCAGGGTCAGGAGGGGAACGGTGGTGTTCACATTCCGGGAGGGGAGGCCGAAATCCATATTGCTGACGTACCAGTTACGGAGGAAGCCGTCGTATTCAGAGGTTTTCCTGTACTTCCCGTACTTGTTGATGCCGTAAAGGCCCACACCCTGGGGCCAGTCCCACTCCTTTATCCCGAAGTCCCGGGCGATGACCCCCTTCGCGATGGCCGCGTCCCCCTGGTCCAGAAGATCCTTGCCGATGCTGGGGTTATCCAGATTCATCAGCTTATCCACGACTTTATCCAATTTCCCTATTAATGTTTCCCGGGTCAGCGCCATCCTTGCAGCTCCTTGTCCATTCGATTTTCTCAGTGATTCCCGTATTATAAGGGGTGAAATCCCAGTAGTTCAACCACCGGGGGGAAAAAAGTATCCCCCTAGTCAGAAAACACCCCCCCATACGGTCCATACACACTCTAGGCTCTTCCCCGCAGGCGCGGCTATGATGGTATCCATGAACAAACCCTTTGAAACATGGCTGGAAAAGCATATCACCCTGCGCCCAATCGTGAGTCCCCGGGAGGAGATGGCCAATGCCTGGACCCATCTGGGGGGAGCGGCCCTCTCCCTTGTGGGGATGATCGTTCTGATCCGCTCCGGCTGGGGGGGGGACGGCAGAACCCTGGCCGGTTTCGCGGTCTTCTCCGGCGCCATGCTGCTGCTCTTCGCTTCCTCCGGATTCTACCATCTGGCTCCCCCGTCCCCGGTCAAGAGGGTTCTGAGAATCCTCGACCACAGCAATATCTATTTTCTTATCGCCGGAACCTACACCCCCCTGTTCATCGCCATGAACACCGGGGAGAGCCGTTTCCTTCTCCTTCTCATCTGGGCCATCGCCCTGGCGGGCGTCCTCTTTACCCTGCTGTTCTGGGGGCGTTACGGCTTTCTCCATGTCCTCTTCTACCTGGCCATGGGATGGATGGCCGTTTTTGTCCGGGATCAGCTGATTGCGGCGATTCCCGCGAAAATGCTCTTCTGGATTCTGGCCGGGGGCATCACCTACTCGGCGGGCGTCCTTTTCTATGCCCTGAAGAAAATCCCCTACGGCCATGCGGTCTGGCATCTCTTCGTTCTGGCCGGGGCGGGCCTTTTCTACTTTGGCATTCTTCGGGAACTGCCACGCCTGTGAGCTGACACCCAGGACGGATTGTTTCTTTGCCCTGATCGCCATATAATGTCCCTGCCATGAAATTCCTGAGAAACATTTCCCTGTTCCTGCATTTCTTCGTCGGCCTCGGGGCGATAGCGGGAGGCTCGGCTGCTATCCTTGATCCGGTTAACCCCCTGGGCATCACCGTGGATGCCCTGAGGATAGGGCCGTTCTCCACTTTTCTGATACCCGGGATCGTCCTGTTTACGATCATAGGGCTGGGTAATATACTGGCGGGAGTTACGCTTATCCGGGGTTACCGGTACGGGACCTTTTGCACCGGGGCCATGGGGGTTATTCTGGCAGGATGGATCGGCGTCCAATGCCTTGTCTTGCTGGACATCCACTTTCTCCATGTCATCTTTTTTGTCATCGCCTGTGTCCAGGGACTCATCGCCCTCGTCCTGCTCCGTGAGGAGGGGCTCTTTCCCTGGACTCTCTGGGACCGCCTCCGTAAAAGAAAACCATAAATTTCTGATATTTTTCCCCTCCCCGGTTGTTATATTATTAATGACTACAAAACGGGGAGTGTATTATGACCTATGCCATTCTGGGGGCGGGGGGATCCATCGGAAACGCCCTGGTCCATGAAATTGATCTGACCAGTAACAAAGTGAGACTCATGTCTCGCCGGGGAGTAGCCCTGCCCGGGACGGAATCCCACCGGGGAGATCTTCTGAACTATGGGGATACCCTGGGCTGCGTGGAAAAGGCGGACCTGGCCATCCTCACCGCCGGGCTGACCTACAACGGGAAGATCTGGGAGGAGCAGTGGCCGGTGATCATGGATAACGTCATCCGCGCCTGCGGATCGACGGGAACGGGGCTTCTCTTCTTCGATAACGTGTACATGTACGGTCTGGTCAAGGGAAGAATGACCGAGGACACCCCTTACAACCCCTGTAGCCGCAAGGGAGAGGTCCGGGCCCGCATCGCCCGCACGCTGCAGGACGCCATGGCCGAAGGCCGGGTCAAGGCTATGATAGCCCGGTCCGCCGATCTGTACGGTCCCCACATTACCGGTAACAGTCCCCTCTGGCTGACCGTTTTCGACAGGATGATGAAGGGGAAGAACACCCAGCTGATGATGGGGGGCGAGCGGATCCATTCCTATACTTACACAAGGGACGCCGCCCGGGGGCTTTTGCTGCTGGCCGGCCGGGAGGAGTGCTTCGGCCAGGTCTGGCACCTTCCCACCAGCGGGGAATCGGTGACGGGACTGGACTTCGTGGACTACGCCGCGGAATTTCTGGGTACGAAGCCCCGTTACGGCTCCCTGGGAAAGGGGGCCATGAAAGCGGCCGGCCTCTTCATTCCGGTCCTGAAGGAAGTCCTGGAGATGAACTACCAGAACGAGTACGACTATGTTTTTGATTCGGGGAAATTCAACGGCCTTTTCCATTACACCCCCCGGACTTACCGGGAGGGAACGGGAGAAACCTTGAAATGGCTCAGGGAGGGAGAATAATTACCCGTCCCGTTTTCGGTTGCGGGACAGACTTTTATCGTTTAACCTGATCCTGTTATGAGAGTACAGGACAAAAGGACCATAGATGACTACTACCGGGCTCTGCTGGAGAGGGATCCCTCCTACGTGGGGATCTTCTTCGCGGGGATACGGACCACGAATATCTTCTGCATCGCCACCTGCCATGCCCGCAAGCCCAGACCGGAGAACGTGGAGTTCTTCACCGATCTGAAGGACGCCCTGGCCGAGGGCTACCGTCCCTGCAAGATCTGCCGCCCTACGGAGAGCGCCCCCGATATCCCCGGTCCGGTCCGGGAGGCCATGGCCCTGGTCAAGGAAAATCCGGGGAGGAAGATCTCCGACGGGGAGCTGCGTAAGAGGGGGATAGGCCCGGAGTCGGTCCGGCGGTGGTTCCAGAGAAACTATGGCATCACCTTCCAGGCCTACCAGAGGATGTGCCGTATCAACAGCGCCTATGGGGAGCTGCAGGGAGGGAAGGGGGTGACGGAAACGGCCATGGAATCGGGCTACGAATCCCTGAGCGGCTTCGCCTACGCCTACAAGAAGCTGGTGGGGAAATCCCCCGGGAAGAGCCTGGGGGAGAACATTATCCTCATCAGCCGGCTCGCCACCCCCCTGGGGCCCATGTTCGTCTGCGCCACGGATGAGGGGGTGTGCCTGCTGGAATTCACCGACCGGCGGATGCTGGAGACGGAGTTCTCCGATTTGCAGAGGCTCCTGAAAGCCCGGATCATGGTGGGGGAGAATGATCATATCCGGCAGGCGAAGGGGGAGCTGGAGGAGTACTTCCGGGGAACCCGCACCGATTTCGATGTCCCCCTGGTCTCTCCGGGCTCGGAATTTCAGAACCGGGTCTGGGCAAACCTGAAGAAAATCCCCTACGGGGAACTCCGGTCCTATCAGGAGCAGGCGGCCATGATGGGAAATCCCCGGGCGGTCCGGGCGGTGGGCACCGCCAACGGGCACAACCGCATATCCATCATCATCCCCTGCCACCGGGTCATCGGCAAGGACGGGAGCCTGACCGGTTACGGGGGAGGGCTGGAGCGGAAGCGCTGGCTCATCGGGCACGAACAGAAAAACGCCCCCGGAAAGCCGGGGGCCTGATCTCTTCTATTTAACGAATTTCGCCGCTTCCAGGGCGAAGACCTTCTCCTCGTCCGTGGGAATGACCCAGGCCTTGAGCCCGGGGACCAGCCCGCTTTCGGCGATCACTATCTCCTCGCACCGGGTGGCCATGGCCTTTTCGTCGATACTCCAGCGGAAGAGGGACATGTAGTTCAGGACCTTGGTCCGGAAGTAGCCCTCGTTCTCGCCCACGCCGCCCGTAAAGACGATGCCCATGGGCTTCTTCATGGTGCCCAGGTATTCGGCGAAGTACTTGGCCGTACGGTAGGCGGCTATGTTGATAACAAGCTCCGCCTTTTTATCCCCCTCCAGGGCGGCCTGGCGGATATAGTGCATCTCCTTGATCCCGTCCTTGTTATAGAGGCCCAGGAGGCCGGACTCCTTGTTCAGGATGCGCACTATCTCCCGGATGTCCAGGCCCATGGTGTCGGCGATCAGCTCCAGGGCGCCCGGATCTATGTCTCCGGACCGGGTCCCCATGACCAGCCCCTCCAGGGGGGTCAGGCCCATGGAGGTGTCCGCCCCGGTTCCGCCCACCACCTTGACCATGGAACAGCCGTTGCCCAGGTGGGCGATGACCAGGTCCGCCTCTTCCTCCGCAATGCGGTTCAGTTCGGCGAAGCGGCCGGTGATGTAGGCGTAGGAGGTGCCGTGAAAACCGTACCTCTGGATATGGTGCTTCGTCCGCCACTCCTCGGGGACGGCGTAGTATTTCACATGGTCCTCCATGCGGGCGTGGAACTGGGTGTCGAAGATGGCCGCGTGGGGGATTTTTCAGGCAGGCCATGATGATCTGATGGTTGGCGGGCAGATGGAGGGTCCCCAGGGGAAAGAGGTCCTTGATCGTTGAGAGGACCTTGCCCTCCTTCCCGTCTATGAGGGTCGTCTCTTTGAAGACGGGGCCCCCGTGGAGGACCCGGTGTCCCGCCGCGTCAAGTTTGAGCCCGGGGAAGCGTTCGGCGATGATCCCGTCTATCACGTGGAGGGCGGAGGCGTGGTCGGGCATGGCCTTCTCCAGGACTTCCTTCTTCCCGTCCCTCTTGATATCGATGTAGCCCCGGTCGGTTCCCAGTCCCTGGCAGTTGAAATCAACCACCGATTCGACTTCCCTGCCGGAGACCTTTTTTATGGCAACCTTGATGGAAGAGCTTCCACCGTTGAAGCAGATGACATGTTTCGCAGACATTGTAACTCCTGATTTTTCTCTATTTTTCAGGAGTTAAGCATAACCCGGGATGTGGCACAGGTCAACCGGCGGTTAGAAATTCCTCCGCCCGGTCCCGGAGCTCCCCGATCTTCTCCCGGTTTTCCCGGCTTCCCGCCTCGATGATCCTCACGGACTTCTCCATTTCCTGGATCTTCCTGTCTATCTCCTCCATGTCCCGGCCGGTCTGGCTTCCCGCATGGGTCAGATCGAGGAAGGCCTCCTCTATGCTGATCCGCCCCTCCTCTATAAGCCGGGAATCGCCGAGGAGACGGGCGGACTGCTCCCTCAGGTTCTCCAGGTCGGAGCGGATCTGGCCGCTCCCCTGGTTCAGTTCCCCCATTTCCCCCTCCAGGGAGGAGAAGACCTTCTCCACGTGGTCTATGGAGGCGATGATGCCGTGGAATTCCTGATCCGAGATCCGGGCCGCCTCCACCACGTCCTCAATGGAGGACATGATGAGCTTGAGATTGTCCTTGACCCCCAGGGACTGGCGGGAGGAGAGCTCCGCCAGGCTGCGTATCTCCTCGGCCACCACGGAGAATCCCCGTCCCGCCTCTCCCGCATGGGCCGCCTCTATGGCGGCGTTCATGGACAGGAGGTTGGTCTTGCTGGCCAGATTGGCGATGATCCTGTTGGCGGAGAGGAGCTTTTCCGACTCCTCCACGATGGTCTCCACCAGGGTGAGCACGTGGTTCACCGACCGGCGGCCCTGTTCGGTTCTGTCGGTCATCTCCTTCACGTCCCCCGTGGCGCCGGTCAGTTTTCCCGCCATCCCGTCGATGCCCCGGGTAATCTGTTCCACCGCCGAGGAGGAGTCGCTAATGCTCATCTCCTGTTTCTCTATGGCCGCGTTAAGGGTTTTCAGATTCCCCGAAAGCCGGGTGAGGGAAGTTTCCGCGGCGGTCAGGTTTTTCCCGTAATACTCCGCCCTCTTCTGGGAGAGGCGGGTGATTTCCAGGATCTCCCCCATCTCCCCAGCGGCCAGGTCAATCCGGCGGCTCAAATCCCCGTCCAGGCGAACCTGCTCGCCGGCCCTCTCCTTGAATTCGTTCAGGAAGCGGGTGATATTGTCCATCATGGCGTTGAGGCTTTCCCCCAGGGTATCGATTTCGTCGGGAAACATTTTGCCCTTCATCATGGAGTAACGCTCCCGGAAGTCCCTCCCCCCGGTATTTTCCATAAAAAGTGTGAGTTTCGTCAGGCAGCGAACTGTCAATTTGATTCTTATGAATGTAATTAAGACAAGGAGGGCGATTCCCAGGAGAAAGCTCAGGATCATGGTGCGGGCGATCTTAACGATATAGGCGGACATATCCTCATCAATATTCTGGACGTAGCCGTCAATGCTGTCCACATATAAGCCGGTCCCTATCCAGAGATCCCGACCGGGAACGGTCCGGGCGGTCCCTTTCTTGGGGAAGACCGCATCGGAGGGCATGCCCGGTTTGGACCAGTAGAAATCCACGAAGAGGCTTCCCTCTTCGGCGGCTGTGTCCAGATCGCGGATGATGTACTGGCTGC
>QKAI01000145.1 GCA_003246505.1 Spirochaetaceae bacterium
CCAATTACGCCGCCAGCAAGGCGGGGCTCATCGGCTTTACCAAGGCCCTGGCCAAGGAAACCGCCAAGAGGGGCGTCCGGGTCAACGCCATTGCCCCCGGTTTTATCCAGACCGATATGACCGATAAGCTCAAGGACGAGATCAAAGCATCCATACTGACTCAGATTCCCATGGAGAAAATGGGAAATCCCGAAGATATCGCCAGGGCGGTTCTTTTCCTGGCCTCCGACATGTCCAGCTACGTGACGGGGCAGGTACTGACCGTTGACGGCGGCATGGTAATGTAAGGAATAAGGAGAAAAAAGAGATGAGACGTGTAGTAGTTACCGGAATGGGAACGATCAATCCGATCGGCCACAGCGTGGAAGAGTTCTGGAAAAACATAAGGGCCGGCGAGATCGGCATAGATTTGATCACCCAGTTCGACACCACCGAATTCACCACCAAGATCGCAGCGGAGGTAAAGAATTTCTCCGCCGGGGATTTCTTCGACCGGAAGGAAGCGAGGAAGATGGCCCGGTTCACCCAGTTCGCCGTGGCGGCGAGCATCGAGGCCATGAACGACGCGGGTCTGACCGGGGACAACTTCGACCATAACCGGGCCGGCTGTATCCTGGGCTGCGGCATCGGGGGCTTCGAAACCACCGAGGAGAACATCCGGGGCCTGGCCGAGAAGGGCCCCATCGCCGGAATCGCCCCCATGGCCATACCCAAGCTCATCAGCAACGAGGGGCCGGCCAACGTGGCCATCAAGCACGGCCTCCACGGCCCCTGTTTCGCCCTGGCCACGGCCTGCGCCTCCGGGACGGACGCCCTGGGCTACGCCATGAACACCATCCGCACCGGCATGGCGGACATCATCGTCTCCGGCGGAACGGAGGCGACCATCACCCCCTTCGCCGTGGGATCCTTTAACAAACTCCTGGCCCTGAGCACCCGGAACGACGACCCCAAAACGGCCAGCCGACCCTTCGACAAGGACCGGGACGGCTTCGTCATGGGCGAGGGCGCGGGCATCCTGATCCTGGAAGAACTGGAGCACGCGAAGAAGCGGGGCGCCCACATCTACGCCGAGGTGGCCGGTTTCGGCATGACCTGTGACGCGGACCACCTGACCGCCCCCGATCCGGAAGGAAAGGGCGGGGCCGCCAGCATGAAGATCGCCGTGGAGGACGCGGGCCTCAGGCCGGAGGACATCGACTACATCAACGCCCACGGCACTTCGACCCCCATCAACGACCCCTGCGAGACCCTGGCCATCAAGCTGGCCTTCGGGGACCATGCGAAGAAGGTCAAGATCAGCTCCACCAAGGCCATGCACGGGCACATGCTGGGAGCCACCGGCGGCGTGGAAGCCATCGTCTGCATCAAGGCGATCAACGACAGTTACGTCCCCGGGACCATGAACCTCTTCGAGGCGGACGAAAAGTGTGACCTGGACTATGTGCCTAACAGGGGCATCGAGATGGAAGTGAACGCCGCCCTTTCGGACAACCTGGGCTTCGGCGGGCACAACGGATCCATCGTCTTCAAAAAATATAAGGACTGAGCCATGGGTAACGAGATAGAACAGCTTCTCCCCCACCGGGACCCCTTTCTTTTCGTGGACCGTATTGAAAAATGCGACGAAAAGAACATAATTGGTTACAGAAAGTATACCGATTCGGATTTCTTCTTTAAGGGGCACTTCCCCGGCCATCCCGTCGTGCCCGGCGTTCTGCTCATAGAGGCCATGGCCCAGGTAGGCGGAGCGGGCCTTAAGAAGAGCGGCGCCGCCGCGGCGAGCGCCCTTTTCTTCCTGGCCACCGTGGAGAAGGCCAAGTTCCGCCGCCAGGTGGTTCCCGGAGACGAGGTCCGCTTCGAGATCGAAAACGAAATGGTATCCGGCCGGATGATCAAGCAGAAGGGCCAGGCCTTCGTAGGGGACGAACTGGCCTGCCAGGCCAGCTGGATGTGCATTGCAGGAGAAGCGTAATGGTTATTGAACCGAAGATCATGAACAATGTCTGCCTCACCTCCCACCCGGTGGGTTGCGAGGCTATCGTCAAAAGGGATATCGCCTGGGCCAAGGCCCAGCCGAAGATCGCCATGCCCAAAAGGGTACTGGTGCTGGGCTGTTCCACCGGTTTCGGTCTGGCCACCCGTATTTCGGCGGCCTTTTCCGGCGGGGCGGATACCCTGGGCGTATCCTTTGAAAAAGAAGGCAGCGCCAAGAGGCCCGGCACTCCCGGCTTCTACAACAACCGCACCTTCGACGCCGCAGCCCGGGCGGAGGGCCTGAAGGCGGACAGCATCAACGCGGACGCCTTCTCCCACGAAACGAGAAAAACCGTTATCGAAAAAATAAAAACCTTCTTTGACGGGGGTCAGGTGGACATGGTCGTCTACAGCCTGGCCTCCCCGGTGCGCACCGATCCCGATACGGGGGAGATGTACCGGTCCGTCCTCAAAACCATCAAAGAGCCCTATACCTCCTTCGCCATGGATCTGAGCGGCAAGCTCAAGAACATGACCCTGGAACCGGCCGCGCAGGAAGAGATCGACGCCACCGTAAAGGTCATGGGCGGCGAGGACTGGGCCCTGTGGGTCAGGGCGCTCAAGGACGCGGGGCTTCTGGCAAAGGGCGTCAAGACCGTGGCTTACACCTATATCGGATCCCCCATGACCTTCCCCATCTATCGGGAAGGCACCATAGGACAGGCCAAGCTTCATCTGGAAGCCACCGCCAATGACCTCCAGAAGGAACTGGACGGCCTCGACGGAGAGGCATTCATCTCCGTTAACAAGGCCCTGGTCACCCGGTCCAGCGCGGTCATTCCCGGCGTGTCCGTTTACATCGCTCTCCTGTTCAAGATCATGAAGGAAAAGGGAACCCACGAGGGCTGCCGGGAGCAGATGCAGCGCATGCTGGCGGACAAGATCTACGGTTCCGCCGGAACGGTTAAGGACGGCCTGGGCTTTGTCCGTATGGACGATTGGGAGATGGCCGAGGACGTACAGAACGTGGTGGCCTCCCTCTGGGATCACGTGGATGAGGATCTCCTGGCCGAGAAGGGAGATCTGGAAGGGTTTAAGCAGGATTACATGGAACTCCACGGCTTTGACGTGGAGGGGGTGGATTACTCCGCCGATGTGGACGCCCTCTAGGGCATACTGTCACAGGCCTTACCCCGCTTCTTTCGGGAGGCGGGATAAAGTTATATACCGCTGGCCGGCGTTGCCGGTAAAACAAAAACCTCTGTAGAAACTACAGTGTTTAGGGACGAGGAATCGTCCCTTTTTTTTATTCCCCCGTCACGATGCAGGTATAGCGCTTCCCCAGTCCCAGAAAGAGGACCCGGGTCTTAAAATCCACCGTGGAAATCTCCCGTATGCCCCCGTTGCGGCAGGCTTCCTTAATGCTGGCGTCGGCTGTTCCGAAAAGTCCGAACCAGATCGTTCCCGTAGAGGTCCCCACCAGACGGCCCAGGTCGTTGGAGGTGGCGGAGACGGGGACGGTAAGGGTGGCGCAGGACATGAGGGCAGCCATGAGAATCAGAGCCAGAATGACGTTCCGGATGTTTTTCATATTCGACTCACCTAACCTTTCAGTTTACTTTTACCGTTCCTATTATAACCAAGGGACACTCACTTTACCACTACTTTTTTCTTCCCTCCGGTGTTACTATGGATAATGGCCTTTCTTCTCTCTCCTGCCTCGCCCGGACCATGGAAGTCTCCCCTGTGGTATTTTCGGGGATGAGGGGGATTTTCGGTAACACTATTGCCGGTTTTTTCTGTTTAAGGGATATACTGGCATGGGAGGTATATTATGGTAAAGAGTGTGAAACTGATCGTACTGCTGGGTCTGGCCCTGCTGATGCTCGCATCCTGCATCCCCGGGGACGGGAGAAACACCGGGGAGAATCCGGCGAACCTGCTCTGGGGCATCTGGCACGGCTGGGTGGCGCCGATCTCTCTGATCATCAGCCTTTTCAAGGACAACATCGGAATCTACGAGGCGAACAACACCGGGTTCTGGTACAATCTGGGATTCTACGCCGCCATCGTGGGAGGCTTCGGAAGCCTGAATTTCACTAGGAAAAAGCGCAAGGAGAAGGACTGACCCCTTCCGGCGGTTTTCCTTATCTGGTAAGATGATTCTCCATGGAGAATCTCTGGATCATCTTTCTGACCTCCCTCACCATCGGATTTTCCGGTGCCATGATGCCCGGGCCCATGCTCAGCGCCACCATAGGGGAGAGCGGGAAGCGGGGATGGCTGGTGGGCCCCCTTTTCATCCTGGGCCACGGGATTCTGGAACTGATGCTCCTCGCGGGACTTTTCCTGGGATTGGCTCCCCTGCTCACCAGCCGGACCGCCTTTCTGGTCATAGCCCTGGGGGGCGGGTCTTTCATGATCTGGATGGCCTGGGGCATGTTCCGGTCCCTGCCCGGACTCTCCCTTGAAACGACGGGGGAAGCGCGGGGAGGCTTCCTCCCCCTCACCGGAGCCCTGATGAGCCTGGCCAATCCCTACTGGATTATCTGGTGGGCCACCATAGGCCTGGGATATGTCATGGGGGCCCGGGAGAAGGGCTTCACGGGAGTGGCCGCCTTCTTTGCCGGCCATATTCTGGCCGATCTCATCTGGTACACCTTCGTCTCCCTGGGCGTACACCGGGGGCGTCGGCTCATGTCGCCCCCCATTTATCGGGGACTGATCGCCCTCTGCGCCCTCTTCCTGGCCGGATATGCCCTCTACCTGCTTGTCAGCGGGTTCAGAACATGGGATCCTGCCGTTTGATCAGCTGAACGCAGACGCCGAAGGGATCGCGCAGCATAATCATACGGTCCCCCGCATCGGTAACCTTGTAATCCTCCGCCACGGTCGCCCCGGCGGCGATGAGCTCATCGGCTTTCTTCGCCGGATCCTCCACCAGAAAGGCCAGGTGCAGGGACAGGAAGTGAATATCGTCGAAATCCAGAACCGGGGCGACGGGATTGGAATATATTTCCAGAACGACCCGTCCGGTGGGATCGGCGAGAAAGATCATATTCCCCGGAACGGAACGGACGACGGAAAGATTCAGATGGTCCACATACCAGCGGGCGCAGGCGTCCCTGTCGGCGACGTTCAGCCCCGTATGGGCGAAGGTGAAATCGGGATGGGAATTCACGGCATGACTCCTTGCATGGGATTTCCGGCTATTCTACCCTATTCGGGGGGGAAGGGAAAGCCCTAGAATTTCAGCTTGAACCCCACGATGAAGTCGGGATAGACCTTGAGATTCTCCTCCCCGAAGAGGTTGAACCGGTCCCCGTCGTACATGACCGAAGCGGGGGCGTCGGGATATTCCAGAAGGGCGCTTACTCCCCAGAAAAGGCCCAGCCCCTTGAGGGACAGCACCGCCCGGCCGGAGGGAACCGCCACGCTGCTCCACTCATCCTCGCCCCGGTCCCCGTGGTCCTGCCTGACCCCACCGTCCACATCCAGGTCAAAGGGACCCACGCCCAGCCGGAATCCTATATGGGCGCCGCAGACCAGCTCCTCCATGGAGTGGTCGGGGAATTCGTTACCCACGAAGTAGAGGGTATAGAAGTAGCGGCTTCCCGACTGGAAATAGGTATAGAATTTCTCGCTGCCGCTGTATTCGTACCAGCCTCCCAGCTCCACGATACCGTTCCGGGATAGATTGACCAGCCCCAGGGCCAGGCCGTCCATCTCCCGGGAGATGTTGACCAGGCCGACCTGGAGGCCGTCCATGGTACCCGCCAGATTGATAAGGGAGACCTGGGTTCCGTGCAGGTAATCGGTCTGGTTGAAGAGCCCGGCCACCTGCACACCCTCCAGTTCCCCGGCGATGTTGAAAAGGCCGCCCGCCTGTACTCCGGAAGAAGGCCTTCCGCAGATATTGAAGAGGCCCGCCCCCTGTATGCCCTGCATCTCGTCTCCGGCGATATTGAAGAGACCGGCCCCCTGAATGCCGTGCATCACCCCGCCGGCGATATTGAAGAGGCCCGATCCCTGGACCCCTTCCAGATTCTCCCCGGCGATATTGAATAACCCGGTACCCTGGACACCCCGGTAGTTGGCGCTGGCGATATTGAAGATATGGGAGTACTGCAG
>QKAI01000382.1 GCA_003246505.1 Spirochaetaceae bacterium
GCACGTCCACGGTCAGTTCGGGGAATTCCTCCAGAAGAAAGGCCCCCACCTCGGAGGAGAAACCGTAGCTGTCCAGGGGGAGGCTCTTGTCTATGCGCCGGGTCTCCACCTTGAACCGGGTCCCCCGCTTATCATCCAGATTCGCCTTGGCGATGAGCCGGGCCTTTTCCTGAACCTCCTCCAGGGTTTTCCCGCAGAAGAGGGTTTTGTAGAAGGCTTTGATGCCGAAGGTAGATCCTAATAGCCGGGTCACCTCTTCGTCGGGGCAGTCCTCCGTTTCCAGGTAATAGCGACCCGATTTAATGGTTACCCTGTTTTTGTAGCCCCGGAATTTTGCCTTTATATTATTCTTGAGCATGCGCTCGAACATCTTCTTGTTACCCTTCTTCAGGGTCATTTCGCCTATTTTGATCAGATACAGTTCACTCATAGGTCTATACTATACTCAAAGGGGAGTTTTTTCCTAGTCTTGGGAGGGTAACAGGGTGATTGATCGCCTTTTCCAGAGCTCCTGAAGCTCTCCGGGGAGATCCCCGTATTCAATCATCTCCAGTCTCAGGGTCGTCCTGTTTTTCAGGAAATCCCGGATCAGGGAGGCTTCGTTCCCGTCAAGGTCGCGGAAATATCCGTCCTCCCAGAAAAGGGTGTAACCCCTCCCGAAGATCTCCATGCGGCGGAGGGATGGCTTGATGAGCCAGCTCAACTCCCGGGGGAGTATGGTCAGGGTCCATTCGTCCACGCAGGGATTCTTCAATTCCGGTACGATCCGCTCTATTCTCTCTATCTCCCAGGGGGACAATTTCTTGCTGACGTAGGGACGGTCCGCTTCGAACACCATGGTGTGGCGGGACTTGGAAAACTTAAACATGCCTTATATTATACCACCAGGGGGCACATAATTCCGGGAATCCCCTTGTCTCCCCCTTCTATTGTGGTATATTAGGGGAATGAGACGAATCCTATGCGCCCATGCCCTGCTGTTCCTGACCCTGCCTGTCCTGACAGCCCAGTCCGCCCATATCGATGTTCCCTTCTATAAACAGGGGAAGGACGCCCCCTGGGCGGACGATCTTCTGGGCAACAAGTCGGAACTGACCATCAGGACCCACGGATGCGCCCTGACCTGCATCTCCATGGTGGTCTCCCGGTACAGCGAGAACCCCCGCACCCCCGCGGACATGAACCGCTGGCTGAAAAACAACGGGGGGTTCGAGGACGGCTGGGAGGGGTCCCGGTATCTGGGGGAGGTGGTCCTCAACTGGCCCGCCCTGGCCGGTTACGGGAAGGGGTATGTCTACACCCGTTTCGACTGGCAGGCCCAGCCCGCCGATCTGGTCCTCATCCGCTACTATCTGGACAGGAAAATTCCCGTGATAGGGGAGGTGAAGTACCGGGGAGCCCCCCACTATGTGGTGCTGACCGGTTACGAGGGGGAAGATTTTTTTATGAACGATCCGGAGTTCCCCGGTGAGAACCGGCTTTCCGCGATTTACAACATATCCGATGAGTGGGGTTCCGGTCCGGGGCGCAATCTCTACGGCATCCGGATCATCTATCCGGCGGATTTCCCCTGAGCCATGGTAAATCCCTTCCGCACCCCCATAGACAGGGGTGAGATCAGGACGGGGGAGGAACTGAAGTCCCTCTATCGGAGGGAAGCCAGGAAGTGCCACCCCGATCTCCGCAGCCCCGGCGGGGGGGAGAGGGATTTTATCGAACTCACCCGATTTTACGAAGAGGCCCGGGAGTATCTGAGGACCGGAAAAGCTCCCCCCGACCCTCCAGACCGGTCAGGGGAGTTCTACCGGTACTGGCAGGCCCTGCTGGATGAGGAACAGCCCCATGCCCGCACCCGGGAGACCCGGGAGCGGAGGGAGGGTCTCCGCCGTCTGATGGGGGAATCCTTCCGACTCTGGCAGCCCGGGAATGTGGCCCTTTACGAGAGGGGAATGGCCGAATTTGACCGGATAGGGGAGAGGAGGGCTCCCAACGATCTGGCCCATCTGAGAAGGCCCCTCCTATACGATGAAGTCGCCCCCCTGATTTACGACCTGTGCCGGTACCGTCTGTCCGGGAATCCCCGGGAGGAAAGACTCCTGTGCCGTATGGAGGGCACCGTACTGGCCCGATTGGGGGAAGAGGGATGGGATTCCCTGGCCGCCCTTCTCTCTCTGCTTCTCAACGGGGCTCCCCGGGGGGAATGAATTGCCGGCAACTTCTTGCCAAAGAATCGTTATATCTATACAATAGCTCCGTATAATTATTATTGTTGCCCGGTGGTCCGGGTTATTAAGGACGGTATCAAACCATGAAAAAAGAAGAGCTGCTGACAACAGCCTCTCTGGCCCTGCTGGAGCTGGAGGAAGGCGAAGTTGAGCGCCTGGGCGAGGAAGTCGCCCGGATGCTGGATTACTTCGAAATGATGACAAAACTGGATGTGGACGGCCTGGAGCCGACAACCCACGCTTTTCAGAAAACAAATCGCCTCAGGGCGGACGTCCTCAATAATAATAACAACAATAATAATACGAATAATTCTTTCAATCGCCCCCTGATCATGGAAAACGGCAACGACGTGGAGGACGATTTTTTCGTCATTCCCAACGTTTTATAGTTTCCAGGCATCGGAAACAACTGCGCCGCGCTGGCACCAAGCAAATTACAAGGATTATATATGAAAGATTTAGAAGGCTGGAAAAAAGTCCTGACCGATCAGGATCGGGCCAAGAAATACAGGGAATACATTACCGGATGGGAGAAGAAAATCGGATCCCTTCTTGAGTGGAAACTGCCCGAACCGGGGAAATACCGAGATGACGGAAGCCCCCTTTCGGCGGTTCCCTTCGCCGTGAAGGACAATATCGCCGTGGAGGGTTTCAAGCTGACCTGCGGATCCAAAATCCTGGAGTACGTGAAAGCCCCCTATACGGCGACGGGGGTTAAGAACCTCCAGGACAGCGGGGCCTGGGTCATGGGCAAAACCAACCTGGACGAGTTCGGGATGGGCTCCTCCACGGACAATTCGGCCCTTCAGAAGACGAACAATCCCTACGATACGTCCCGGGTCGCCGGGGGTTCCTCCGGCGGATCGGCGGCGGCGGTGGCGGCGGGCATCGTGCCCTTCGCCCTGGGGACCGATACGGGCGGCTCGGTAAGGCAGCCCGCGGGATTCTGCGGCATCTACGGCCTCAAGCCGACCTACGGGGTCGTCTCCCGCTACGGGCTGACCGCCTACGCCTCCAGCCTGGAGGTCTGCGGAGTCTGCGCCCGTACGGTGGATACGACCCGATCCGTGTTCCATGCCATGAGAGGGCTGGACGAAATGGACCAGACCACCATCGACTTCGAGACCGTCTCCTCCGGCGTGAAGACCGTGGGCGTCCTGAAAGTGGAGGATGGGAGCCTCTCCGCCGAGGTGGCCGCCTCCTATGAAACGAGCATCGCCCGGCTGAAGAAGCTCGGCTATGAAGTCCGGGAGATAAGCATTCCCGCCATGGACTACGTGGTCCCCGCCTATTACACCATCGCCACCGCCGAAGCCAGCGCCAATCTGGCCCGGTTCAACGGCATGCGCTACGGCCTCTCCCCCATATTCGCCGAATCCCCGGAGGATCTCATGCGCTATTCAAGGAACATGGGCTTCGGGGAGGAGGTCAAAACCCGCATCCTTCTGGGAACCTTCGTGCTCCGCTCCGGATTCCAGGACCAGTACTACGTGAGGGCCCAGAAAATCAGGACCCTCATCCGGCAGGAGCTGGATGAAATCTTCGCCGAATGCGATGTGATCATGCTGCCCCTCTTTCCCACGGCCCCCTTTCATCACGGCCAGTCGGAGCTGACCTCCTTCCAGCAGAAGCAGGCCGACGTTTATACCTGCCTGGCCAACATGACCGGATCCCCCGGCCTGGCCGTGCCCTCCTCCCTGGAGAAGGGGCTTCCCGTGGGAGTGCAGTTCATGGCTCCCCCCTGCGGCGAGGAGAGGCTTTTCTCCGTGGCGGAGGAACTGGAGAAGGTATTCCCCGCCCCCCGGCCGGCGGGCTACAGCGAAGAGTGGAGGTCCTGACCATGGGCGATGTTTTAGTGAATGACAAATACGAGACTTTCGTGGGGCTGGAGATCCATATCCATCTTCTGACGGAGAGTAAAATGTTCTGCGGCTGCAAGGCCAATTACGGGGACGAGCCGAACACCAACGTCTGCCCCGTCTGTCTGGGGTACCCCGGCGTTCTGCCCACGGTCAATGAGAGGGCCATGGAGATGGGCTACGTGGTCGCCCGGGCCCTGAACTGCCGCCTGAGCCGGAAGACCTATTTCGAGCGAAAGAATTACTTCTACCCGGACATGCCCAAGAACTACCAGATCTCCCAGTTCCAGGAGCCGGTGGGCGTGGAAGGGTACATGGATTTCGAATTCGGAGATGAGATCAAGAGAATCCGCATACACGACGTCCATCTGGAGGAGGACGCGGGCAAGATGATCCACGCGGGGGACATGTCCCTCCAGGACTTCAACCGGGCCGGCTATCCCCTTCTGGAGATCGTTACCGAGCCGGACCTGAAAAGCGGGGAGGAGACTGAGGCCTTCCTGAGGGCTTTCCGCCGCACCGTCCGTTACCTGGGCGTTTGCGACGGCAATATGGACGAGGGTTCCATGAAGTGCGACGCCAACATCTCCATCAATCTGCCCGGCGCCGGCCTGGGGACCAAGGTGGAGCTTAAGAACATGAACTCCCCCCGTTTCGTCCGCCGGGGCCTGCAGTACGAGGCCCAGCGCCAGGCTAGTGTTCTGGACGAGGGGGGGAAGCTGATTCAGGAGACCCGCCTCTGGAACGAGAACCGGGACATCACCGAATCGATGAGAACCAAGGAGATGGCCAACGACTACCGCTACTTTCCCGAGCCCGACATGCCCCCCTTCTGTCCCGACGACGCTTTCATGGCCGCCGTGGAGGAGGCCCAGGTGGAACTGCCCCTGACCCGGAAGCACAAGCTCATGAGAAAGTACTCCCTCTCTTCGGAACAGGCCGAATTCATCCACGACGAAAAGGGGAACGCGGACTATTTCGAAAGGGTCCTGGCCCTGGGAGCCGAAGCCCAGTCCGTCTACACCTGGCTTTCCTCGGACGTGCAGAAGGAGCTGAACCTTTTGAATATGACCCTGACCCGGTCCCCTCTGTCCGCGGAGCGGTTCGCCGAACTGCTCCGGCTGATGGAGGAAGGGCAGATCAGCGGAAAGATAGCCAAACAGGTCCTCATCGATGTTTTCGAAGAGAACGAGGACCCCTCCCGCATTGTGGAGAAGAAGGGGCTGAGCCAGATTTCCGATCCCGCCGCCATCGCCCGCATCATCGATAAGGTGTTGGGGGAGAACGAACAGGTCGTCCAGGCCGTCCGGGAGGGGGAGCAGAAGCAGAAGGGATTTCTGGTAGGGCAGATCATGAAGGAGACCGGGGGAAGGGCCGCTCCCGCCCTGGTGCAGAAGATCCTTTCGGAAAAATTGAGCTGAGCGCAGGAGTCAATGATGGAACGTACGTTAATCAAGGATATACAGGCCCATGAGGGCAAGGAGATCATGCTGTCCGGATGGATACACCGTATCCGGGATCTGGGGGGGGTGACCTTTATCATACTCCGGGACCGGTCCGGCCGCTGCCAGATCGTGACCAATGAGAACGTGGAGATTACCCAGGAGACGGTGGTTCAGGCCTTCGGCAGGGTGAATGGCAACGATAAGGCCCCCGGCGGATACGAGCTGGTCCTGGACCGGTTCGAGATTCTGGGCGCCGCCGCGCCGGAACTGCCCTTCCCGGTCAACGGGGACCCCTCCAAGGTGGGTATCGAACTGACCCTGGACCAGAGGATGATCTCCCTCCGGAACCCCCAGATCCTCTCCATCTTCCGCCTTCAGGCCTCCCTGGTTCGGTATTTCGCCGAGTACCTGAGAAGCCGGGACTTCACGGAGATTAAGTCGAGCAAGATGATCGGGACGGGAACGGAGGGGGGCACCAGCGTCTTCTCCGTGGAGTACTTCGACAGGAAAGTCTTTCTGGCCCAGTCCCCCCAGTTTTACAAGCAGGCCATGGTTTCCTCCGGC